>NZ_JAPVZI010000013.1:0-59906 GCF_041432315.1 Streptococcus sp. 27098_8_76
TGATTTTCAGAGGGCTTTTTTATTGAGGTTTTATCGGTCACAATTTTGGAGACTACAAAAACCTCAAATGGTATCAGCTAATTACACCATAAGGGTGCGTAGCTACTCGGCTTGAAAAGCCGAGTAGCTGTCTGCAAGCTCCTTCGGAGAGCCCACACTTTACGAAGTAAAGTATAATATGTTATACTTTACATGGAAGTAGTCACCGAATTTCAGTTAGAAATTACTTTGTAACTACGTTTTGAGGAGGAGTAAAAATGCTTTCCTATGTTCGACATTACCCACTAGCGATAGCTAAATTAATGTGTCTGTGCTTTCCTAAAATCTACTGATTTATTACTGACCAATACAGGAGGTTTTTATGGGACAGACAATCATATCTGCTATTGGTGTTTATATTTCCACCAGTATCGATTATTTAATTATTTTATTTATTTTATTTGCACAGCTATCACAGAATAAACAAAAATGGCATATTTATGCGGGGCAATATCTAGGCACAGGCTTACTTGTAGGGGCGAGTTTAGTTGCTGCTTATGTCGTTAATTTCGTGCCTGAAGAATGGATGGTTGGATTGCTTGGTTTAATCCCTATCTATTTAGGGATTCGCTTTGCAATTGTTGGAGAAGGTGAGGAAGAAGAGGAAGAAGAGGAAGAAATTATTGAAAGATTAGAACAAAGCAAGGCAAATCAACTGTTTTGGACAGTTACATTGCTGACAATTGCGTCTGGCGGAGATAATTTAGGTATCTATATACCTTATTTTGCTTCGTTAGATTGGTCACAGACCCTCGTGGCCTTGCTTGTGTTTGTAATCGGCATAATTATCTTATGCGAGATTAGTCGGGTGTTATCCTCTATTCCCTTAATATTCGAGACAATTGAAAAATACGAGCGAATCATTGTGCCCTTAGTATTCATTCTACTTGGACTATACATCATGTATGAAAATGGCACGATAGAGACTTTTCTGATCGTGTAGATTTTTTTGTTTCACTAGGATTTTGGCCCGAGCTCAAATCAGCTCTCTGACTTCAGAGGGCTTTTTATGTTGTCACCTTACCTTGGTATGCTCAAGTATAATCTTCGGTTACGATTATTAGCACTGTAAGACCAACTATATTTATTTTTCTCATCTTGTTCCATTGTTGAAAATATGGTATACTTTTCATGAGAATTTTCTAAATTTTTAAGATTCTATCAAAGGAGGTTTGCATGCTTTCCAAATTTTCTGGAAGCCGACAAGACCAGCAATTTGTGTTACTTTTAGTTATTTTGCTAGGTATTTTAGGGATTTCTCTCTTTCTAGCAGTTTCAATGGGATCTGTTGCGATTGATCTAGGAGATACCTATCGGATTATTTTGAGCAGGTTAGGATTTTCTCTTGAGATAGGAGAGGTTTCCAAGTCCACTCTTGCCATTGTATGGAATATGAGATTCCCTCGAGTATTGTTAGGCCTGATAGTAGGAGCAGGCCTTTCTATGTGTGGTAGCGTGATGCAGTCTACAGTGAACAATCCCATCGCAGAGCCTTATGTCTTAGGAATATCTGCGGGTGCAACTCTAGGAGCAACCTTGAGCATCATTCTTGGTTTAAAAGTGATGATTAGCCTTGGAGCTTTTCTTGGAGCTATTTTGGCAACAATTGCTGTCCTCATCATTGCCTCTATGCAGGGAAGGATGACGACTTCCAGTCTGATCTTATCAGGAACGGTGGTCAACGCTCTCTTTCTGGCTTTTTCAAACTTTATTATATCAGTTGGCGCTAATGCGGATAGTGTGATGACCATTAAGTTTTGGACCATGGGCTCGCTCGCTGGGACTTCCTGGGCAGACTTGGTTCTGCCAACTATAGTAGTAGGAATGGCCTTCCTATTTTTCTCTACTCAGTATCGTGTTTTCAATGCGATGATGATGGGAGATGAGGCTGCTTTAACTTTGGGCATTCCCTTACGCTTTTATTGGTATCTTTATGTGACCATGGTGGCTGTGCTGACAGCAGTCTTAGTTGCAACCTGTGGGATTATTGGATTTGTCGGTCTGATTACTCCACATTTAGCTCGAGGGTTAGTAGGAACGAATTACAAGAGGCTTTTTCCTGTTGCAACCTTGCTGGGTGCCCTCTTTGTCATCTGGGCAGACGTACTCTCTCGTATCATCATTCCAAACGCAGAGCTTCCTATTGGTATTTTCACAGCCTTAGTAGGTGCTCCCTTCTTTATCTACATTGTTGGGGGTAGGCGAAGGGAGGTGAGGGGCTGATATGGATTTGATTTGTCAGGACATCCATTTTGGACTAGGGGAGAAAAAAATCCTCAAAGGAGTCTCTCTTAAGGTTGAAGGGAATCAATTTCACACGATATTAGGCCCAAATGGAAGCGGGAAAACCAGTCTACTTAAACTTCTCTATCGTCAGGAAAAGGCGGACAAAGGCTTGATAAGCCTAGATGGAAAGCCACTGGAACATTGGTCACTCAAAGAAACAGCCAAGCAAATGGCAGTTGTCACTCAGTTTAATCAATTGCAGTTTGATTGTACAGTTGAGGAAATCGTCTTGCTGGGAAGAACTCCCCACCTCTCTTTTTTACAGAAGGAAAAGGAAAGGGATTATGCCCTCGTTCAAGATGCCCTCGTTAAGGTGGATATGCTTGAGAAGAAAACTCGTCTCTATTCTTCTCTGTCAGGGGGGGAGAAACAGCGAGTTTTGTTAGCTCGCGCCTTGGCGCAAGAACCGACTCTCTTGCTCCTAGACGAACCAACCAATCACCTGGATATCAAGTATCAGCTAGACTTGTTAGCCATTGTGAAAAATCTCAAGGTCAATGTTCTAGCTGTCCTACATGATATTCAACTTGCTTGTCGCTATTCGGATTATCTCTATCTGATGAAAGAGGGAGAAATCCTTTACCAAGGGACTCCAAAGGAGACCATCACCCCTGAGTCGTTGCAAACTGTATACGGCGTTCAAAGTCAGGTGACTTGGACCGAGGATCAGCAAGCCATGATTCACTATTTATAAGAATGAAAAGGAAAACAAGATGAAAAAAACACTTAGTATTTTACTGGTAACAGTAGCTACCTTAACTTTGGCAGCTTGTGGTAACACTACTACAGAAAAAGCTACTACACAATCTAGCACAGAAACAAGTCAAAAGGCGAGCACAGAGACGACTTATCCCCTTACAGTCAAAACCTATGATGCTAAGGGAAATGAAGTCGAACAAGTTTTTGACAAGGCACCTGAAAAAGTTATCACCAACAATCTTTCAACCACTGAAATCTTATTGGAGTTGGGGTTGAAGGATAAAATTGTTGGCATGCTCAATCCAGACAATGCTGTAAGAGATAAATATAAGGACGCGATTGCGACGATTCCTCAAATTGGGGATAAAAAAACAGTCTCACAAGAGACAGTCCTTTCTTATGAGCCAGATGCAGTGATGGGGCGAAACATGATGTTTTCTGAAAAATCCTTGGGGGCAGTTAGCACTTGGAATGAAAATAAAATCCCAGTCTATACGCAAAAAGCTTCTCTCTCAACGATTCAGCAAGATTTGGAAAATATTGTAGAAGATGTCAAAAATCTTGGAATGATTTTTAATGTTCAGGACAAGGCTAATGAATACGCAGCCCAATTACAAACTAAAATTGACGCTGTTAAGAAAGCAAATCCAGCAAGCCAAGGTGAAAAGAAAAAGGCTTTGATTATGGTTGCTTATAATGATCAAACCTTTGGTGCTTACAAGTCTGCTTTGCAAGAAAGCTTGCTGAACCAACTTGGTTATACAAACGTTGCTACGGGGACATCAGGCTTGACCTTGGAAAATCTCGTATCAATGGATCCTGAATTGATTATCTATGTAACCAGCGACCGCAATAAAAAATTGGATGAAAAAGCAGTAGAGTTGATGAAGGCAAATGCGGTTTTGGAAAGCGTTCCTGCTATTAAGAATCAAAAAATCATGACCATATCTTACGATGAATTGATGGACTATGGTCCAGCAGTGATTGATTCCCTTGAGAAAATCAATGACTTTATCAATAAATAATGAGTTTGATTGGGAAGGAATTCAAGTCAAAATTAGCCTTCCTTCTACCTACGACCCCAATCAAACCTATCCGGCTATTTTATTGAATGATGGAAACTTGGACTTCCTATCCTCCCTTTCCGAATCTGTGATTTTAGTGGGCTTGACCTCTAAAAATCGCTTAGACGACTACACTCCCTGGCAGGCATCGGCTCTGAGAGAGGGAGCTCCAGATTTTGGAGGTCAGGCCAACGTCTATCATGATTGTTTATTTGGAGGTCTTTTGGACAAGTTGCAGTCGCTTTATCGCCTGGATGAAACTCGCCTTGCTTATGGAGGCTCCTCACTAGGTGGTTTGGCGGCAGTCTACAGTCTTTTCAGCTTTGACAAGGTTTCCTGTGTTTTCTCTATCTGCGGTTCTTTTTGGTATCCTGATTTTGTGACTTACTGCAAGGAAGAGACAGTGAAAAATCTAGATTGTTTGCTGTATTTACAGAATGGTCAAACAGAAGGAGTCAATCATAGCAATCGCTTGGCTCAAGCACCAGTCTATGCCGAGAAGATTCATACTAGTCTTCAGAAAAGCTATTCAACAGGTCAGTTTGTCTTTGATCCTTATGGGCATCATGAACAAGTGGCTGAACGCTTTCTGGCCTTTTCTGGCTGGTTGGCTCAAGAATGGAAAATAGAATAAAAGAATTATCCCTTGGCAAAAGCCAAGGGATTGTTGTATTTAACCAAGTTTTTCTCTCTTTTTATCTGGATTCCAGATGAAGCTTGCGATAAAGCTAAAGATGATGGTTAGGATAGCGAGGATAATGGCAAGGATGAGGGCAGGGATGCGGATAAACCACCAGAGTGGGTTTGGTTTTTTATCATTGTGCCATTGTTTCGTTTCTTGGTCCAGACGTTGAAATTCTACTTGGATGCGATTGGCGACTGTTTCAATGCCTTCATCATTCATTTTCTTGATATCTGAGATATCAATTGGATTTCCGAAGTTCATATCAACACGCTCGCGGCTAACCAAGCCTTTCAAGGTCATAGGACCTGTGTAGGTAACCGGCATGATACGGACCTTGGCCATCTTAGCAATCAGAGCTACGCCACCCTTGACATCGTTTGAGTGACGGCTTCCACTTGGAAACATGATGAGAGAGCGATCACTTTTTTTAAGAACATTGATAGGATATTTGATGGCAGAGGCGCTAGGATTTTCACGGTCGATAGGAAAAGCACCACACATACGAATCCACCAACCAAAGATACGGTTAGTAAAGAGTTCTTTTTTGGCCATAAAGATAAACTGTTTTGGTTTGGTCGCAAAGGCCATGTAAACAGGATCCCACCAGGTGCGGTGAGGCGCAACCAAAATATAATTTTCATCTTGATTAGGAATTTTATCAGTATTATGATAGTGGGCATTGCCATTGATGGACCATAGGAGCAAGACAACCAATCCACGTAAATAAGTATAAAACATGCGATCTCCTTCGATTATTTTCTTGTTATTATTATACCTTATCAAAGGAGGGCTGGCAAACTTTTCCCTTGACTAGGTGCATATTTGGGATGAGATTAGAATTCTTTTAGAAAAAATGATATGATAGAATTTATGGATAAAAATAAGATTATGGGATTAACCCAAAGAGAAGTCAAGGAAAGACAGGCTAAGGGCTTGGTCAATGATTTTACTGCTTCGGCCAGTACCAGTACTTGGCAAATCGTTAAACGAAATGTCTTTACCCTTTTTAACGCTTTGAACTTTGTCATTGCTTTGGCACTTGCCTTTGTGCAGGCTTGGAGCAATCTGGTCTTCTTTGCCGTTATCTGCTTTAACGCTTTTTCTGGAATTGTGACCGAGCTGCGGGCTAAACACATGGTGGACAAGCTCAATCTCATGACCAAGGAAAAGGTCAAAACTATTCGTGATGGTCAGGAAGTGGCTCTGAATCCTGAAGAATTGGTGTTAAGAGATGTGATTCGTCTGTCTGCTGGAGAGCAGATTCCCAGTGATGCCTTGGTTTTGGAAGGCTTTGCGGAAGTCAATGAAGCCATGTTAACGGGGGAAAGTGATTTGGTGCAAAAGGAAGTTGACTCCTTGCTTTTGTCAGGAAGTTTCCTAGCCAGTGGGTCAGTTTTAGCTCAAGTTCACCATGTCGGTGCAGACAACTATGCTGCCAAACTCATGCTGGAAGCCAAGACCGTTAAACCAATCAACTCTCGTATCATGAAATCGCTGGACAAGTTGGCTGGTTTTACTGGGAAAATTATCATTCCTTTTGGTCTAGCTCTCTTGCTAGAAGCTTTGCTTTTAAAAGGCTTGCCTCTCAAGTCATCCGTTGTAAACTCGTCGACAGCCCTTTTGGGGATGTTGCCCAAGGGAATTGCCCTTTTGACCATTACTTCGCTCTTGACAGCGGTGATTAAGTTGGGCTTGAAAAAGGTCTTGGTGCAGGAGATGTACTCTGTTGAGACCTTGGCGCGTGTGGATATGCTCTGTCTGGACAAGACGGGCACCATCACCCAAGGAAAGATGCAGGTGGAAGCTGTCCTTCCGCTGACGGAAACTTATGGTGATGAGACTATTTCCATCATCCTGACTAGCTACATAGTCCATAGTGAAGATAAAAATCCAACTGCCCAAGCTATTCGCCAGCGTTTCCAAGGACAGGTTGCCTATCCTATGATCTCTAATCTGCCTTTCTCAAGCGACCGGAAATGGGGTGCTATGGAATTGGAAGGTTTGGGGACAGTCTTCTTAGGGGCACCTGAGATGTTGCTGGATTCTGAAGTCCCAGAAGCCAGGGAGGCCTTGGAGAGAGGTTCACGTGTCTTGGTCTTAGCCCTCAGTCAGGAAAAATTAGACCATCACCAGCCGCAGAAACCATCTGATATTCAGGCTCTAGCCTTGTTGGAAATTTTGGATCCTATTCGAGAAGGAGCAGCAGAGACGCTGGACTATCTCCGTTCTCAGGAAGTGGGACTCAAGATTATTTCTGGTGACAATCCAGTTACTGTGTCCAGCATTGCTCAGAAGGCTGGTTTTGCGGACTACCATAGCTATGTAGATTGCTCGAAAATCACAGATGAGGAATTGATTGCTATGGCTGAGGAGACAGCTATTTTTGGACGTGTTTCCCCTCATCAAAAGAAACTCATCATTCAAACGCTGAAAAAAGCAGGGCATACAACAGCTATGACAGGGGACGGAGTCAATGATATCTTGGCTCTTCGTGAGGCGGACTGTTCCATCGTGATGGCGGAGGGAGACCCAGCGACTCGTCAGATTGCTAATCTGGTTCTTTTGAACTCTGACTTTAATGATGTTCCTGAGATTCTCTTTGAAGGCCGTCGTGTGGTCAATAACATTGCCCACATAGCCCCGATTTTCTTGATAAAGACCATCTATTCTTTCTTGCTCGCAGTTATCTGTATCGCCAGTGCTCTTCTGGGACGATCTGAGTGGATCTTGATTTTCCCCTTCATTCCAATCCAGATTACCATGATTGACCAGTTCGTGGAAGGTTTCCCACCATTCGTTCTGACTTTTGAGCGAAATATCAAACCTGTTGAGCCAAACTTCCTCAGAAGATCCATGCTTCGTGCCCTACCAAGCGCTCTCATGGTTGTGTTCAGCGTTCTTTTTGTGAAAATATTTGGAAGTAGCCAAGGTTGGTCTGAGTTAGAAATCTCAACCCTACTCTATTATCTCTTGGGGTCAATTGGTTTCTTATCCGTATTTAGAGCCTGCATGCCATTTACCCTATGGCGTGTCCTCTTGATTGTTTGGTCAGTAGGAGGCTTCCTAGCCACAGCTCTCTTCCCAAGAATTCAAAAACTGCTTGAAATTTCGACACTTACAGGACAAACATTCCCTGTTTACCTTGTCATGATGGCTGTCTTTACCGTGATTTTCATCCTGACTAGTCGCTATCAAGCCAGAAAATAAAGAAAGGCTGCAATCTGTGGATTGCGGTCTTTTTTAGGTACAGGAGTGCTAGCTGAAATGTGGTATAATAAGAGGTAATAGAGTTTTGGAAAGTGAGAGAAGATGATTTCAAAGAGATTAGAGTTAGTGGCTTCCTTTGTGCCCCAGGCTGCCATTTTACTAGATGTGGGGAGTGACCATGCTTATTTGCCTATCGAGTTGGTCGAGAGAGGACAAATCGAAAGTGCCATTGCAGGTGAGGTGGTGGAAGGCCCCTATCAGTCTGCGGTCAAAAATGTTGAGGCTCACGGCCTAAAGGAAAAAATCCAGGTTCGTTTAGCCAATGGCTTGGCAGCTTTTGAAGAGGCAGACCAAGTGTCTGTCATTACCATTGCTGGTATGGGTGGTCGTTTGATTGCTAGGATTTTAGAAGAAGGCTTGGACAAGTTAGCTAATGTAGAGCGTTTGATTCTCCAGCCCAATAATCGTGAAGACGACTTGCGTATCTGGCTACAAGAGAACGGATTTCAAATTGTAGCTGAAAGCATCTTAGAAGAAGCTGGCAAGTTTTACGAGATTTTGGTGGTGGAGGCAGGACAAATGAAGTTATCAGCCAGCGATGTCCGCTTTGGTCCTTTTTTGTCCAAAGAAGTCAGTCCAGTCTTTGTCCAAAAATGGCAAAAAGAAGCTGTTAAGCTAGAGTTTGCCCTCGGACAAATTCCAGAAAAAAATCTGGAAGAACGTCAAGTTCTAGTAGATAAAATTCAAGCCATCAAGGAGGTTCTCCATGCTAGCAAGTGAAGTAATTAACGCATATGAATCCTTTTGCCCTCAGGAATTTTCAATGGAAGGAGACAGTCGTGGTCTGCAAATTGGCACTTTAGACAAGGATATCCAAAGGGTCATGGTGGCTCTGGATATTCGTGAAGAAACGGTGGTTGAAGCCATTGAAAAGGGTGTGGACTTGATTATTGTCAAGCACGCACCGATTTTCCGTCCCATCAAGGATTTGGTAGCTAGCCGTCCACAAAATCAGATTTACATTGATCTCATCAAGCATGACATTGCAGTTTATGTCAGCCATACCAATATTGACATCGTTGAAAATGGCCTCAATGATTGGTTTTGTCAGATGCTAGGCATTGAGGAGACGACTTATCTTCAGGAGACAGGTCCTGAACGTGGAATTGGTCGTATCGGGAATGTTCAGCCTCAGACTTTTGGGGAATTGGCCCAGAATGTCAAGCAAGTCTTTGGTTTAGATAGTCTTCGATTGGTGCATTATCAAGAGACTGATTTACAGAAGCCTATTTCAAGAGTGGCCATCTGTGGTGGTAGTGGGCAGTCTTTCTATAAGGATGCTTTGGCAAAGGGGGCAGATGTTTATATCACTGGTGATATTTACTACCACACTGCCCAGGATATGTTGTCTGATGGGTTACTGGCATTGGACCCAGGTCACTATATTGAAGTGCTTTTTGTGGAAAAAATTGCAGAGCTTCTTAATCAATGGAAAGAGGAAAAAGGCTGGACAATCGATATTGTACCTAGTCAAGCATCGACCAATCCTTTCCACCATATCTAGTTAGAAAGTGAAAACAATGAAAAAAGTTGCCATTATCGGAGCAGGGATTGTAGGTGCAACAGCTGCCTACTACCTCTCTAAAGAAAGTGACCTAGAAGTAACCGTCTTTGACCATGGACAAGGTCAGGCTACCAAGGCCGCAGCAGGAATTATCAGCCCTTGGTTTTCCAAACGCCGCAATAAGGCCTGGTACAAAATGGCGCGCTTGGGGGCTGACTTTTATGTGGATTTATTAGCTGATTTAGAGAAGTCAGGGCAAGAAATCAACTTTTACCAGCGTTCGGGAGTCTTTCTCCTGAAAAAGGATGAAACTAAGTTGGAAGAACTCTATCAACTAGCGCTCCAGCGCAGAGAAGAATCTCCCTTGATAGGGCAATTAGCTATTCTGGACCAAGCATCAGCTAACGAATTATTCCCTGGCTTGCAGGGATTTGACCACCTGCTCTACGCTTCTGGTGGAGCGAGAGTAGATGGCCAGCTTTTAGTGACTCGTTTGTTAGAAGCAAGTCAGGTCAAGCTGATCAAAGAAAAAGTGACTCTGACACCCTTATCATCAGGCTACCAGATTGGCGAAGAGGTGTTTGAGCAGGTTGTTTTGGCAACGGGAGCTTGGTTGGGACACCTGTTAGAGCCTTTAGGTTATGAAGTAGATGTTCGTCCCCAAAAAGGACAACTCCGAGATTATAGGCTTGCCCAAGACATGGAAGCTTACCCTGTGGTTATGCCAGAAGGGGAGTGGGATTTGATTCCTTTTGCAGGTGGGAAATTATCCCTAGGCGCTACTCATGAAAATGACATGGGATTTGATTTGACGGTAGATGAAACCTTACTCCAACAAATAGAGGAGGCAGCCCTGCCTTGCTATCCTAGTTTAGTAGAAGCTACCAGAGCTGGTGAGCGTGTGGGAATCCGTGCATACACTAGTGATTTCTCACCTTTCTTTGGGCAGGTGCCAGAATTGGCAGGTGTCTATGCAGCCAGTGGACTAGGTTCATCAGGCCTCACAACTGGTCCTATCATTGGTTACCATCTAGCTCAACTGATCCAAAGCAGGGAAATGACCTTAGACCCAGCAAACTACCCAATTGAAAACTATGTCAAACGACTAAAAATCGAATAAATATTTTACTGAAATTTTATCCTACCCCCTAGGATTGTAAATGACATTCCCTATCAAAAATGGTAAAATAAGAAAAAATCCGAGAATCGAGGAACAAAGATGCAAGAAAAGATTTTGGTAACGGGTGGTGCAGGTTTTATTGGAACCCACACTGTTATTGAGTTAATCCAAGCAGGTCATCAGGTTGTTGTGGTGGATAACCTTGTTAATAGTAACAGAAAAAGTTTAGGAGTTGTTGAGAGAATTACAGGAGTTGAAGTGCCTTTCTATGAGGCAGATATCCGTGACACAGATACCCTCAGAGACATTTTCAAACAAGAAGAACCAACAGGGGTCATTCACTTTGCTGGTTTGAAGGCTGTTGGAGAATCTACCCGTATCCCTCTTGCCTATTATGACAACAATATCGCAGGAACTGTTAGCCTTTTGAAAGTCATGGAAGAAAACAACTGTAAAAATATCATTTTCAGTTCTTCTGCGACAGTTTATGGAGATCCTCATACAGTGCCAATCTTGGAAGATTTCCCACTTTCAGTGACCAATCCATATGGCCGTACTAAGCTTATGCTAGAGGAAATTTTGACGGATATTTACAAAGCAGACTCAGAATGGAATGTGGTCTTGCTTCGTTACTTTAACCCAATCGGAGCCCATGAGAGTGGTGATTTGGGAGAAAATCCAAACGGTATTCCAAATAACCTCCTGCCATATGTGACGCAAGTAGCCGTTGGAAAACTAGAGCAAGTGCAAGTGTTTGGAGACGATTACGATACGGAAGATGGAACTGGTGTTCGTGACTATATCCACGTTGTTGATTTGGCTAAAGGTCACGTCGCAGCTCTGAAAAAAATCCAAAAAGATTCAGGCCTAAACATTTATAACCTTGGAACAGGGAAAGGCTATTCAGTTCTTGAAATTATCCAAAATATGGAAAAAGCAGTGGGACGCCCAATTCCTTACCGCATCGTAGACCGTCGCCCAGGGGATATTGCAGCCTGCTACTCAGATCCTGCAAAAGCCAAAGCAGAACTCGGCTGGGAAGCAGAACTCGACATCACCCAAATGTGTGAAGACGCATGGCGTTGGCAAAGCAAGCATCCAAATGGATTTGAAGACTAAGATGGTGATGTCAATCATTGTCCCCTGTTTAAACGAAGAGGAAGTACTTCCTCTTTTTTATCAGGCTTTGGAATCTTTACTTCCAGATTTGGAAACAGAAATCGAGTATGTCTTTGTCGATGATGGATCAAGTGATGGGACCTTGCAACTTTTAAAGGTCTATCGGGAACAAAATCCGGCAGTGCATTATATTTCTTTCTCTCGAAATTTTGGCAAAGAAGCAGCTCTTTATGCAGGCTTGCAATATGCGACAGGAGATTTGGTAGTGGTGATGGATGCAGACCTGCAGGATCCTCCTAGTATGTTGCTTGAGATGAAAAACTTACTAGACCAAAATGCAGATTTGGACTGTGTTGGAACACGGAGAACCAGTCGGGAGGGAGAACCAGTTTTACGTAGTCTCTGCGCTAATCTCTTTTATCGCCTTATGAAAAAAATCAGCCCAGTAGCCTTACCGTCAGGTGTCCGTGATTTTCGCATGATGAGAAGGTCTGTAGTCAATGCTATTTTAGCTTTGACCGAGTCCAATCGTTTTTCAAAGGGGCTCTTTGCCTGGGTAGGTTTTAAAACACACTATCTGGACTATCCCAATGTCGAAAGGCAGGCTGGTAAGACCAGTTGGAGTTTTAGGCAACTTTTTTTCTACTCCATTGAAGGGATTGTTAATTTTTCAGATTTTCCCTTGATTATCGCCTTTGCGGCTGGTCTCCTATCTTGTTTCATTTCTCTGCTAATGACCTTTTTTGTTGTGGTTAGGACTCTCATTTTGGGCAATCCGACATCAGGTTGGACCTCTCTGATGGCTGTTATTCTCTTTCTTGGTGGAATCCAACTCTTGACCATTGGGATTCTCGGCAAGTACATCAGTAAGATTTATCTAGAGACCAAAAAAAGACCACTTTATCTTATCAAAGAAAAAAGCGACCTTCCTGATTTTACAGAAAAAAATAAAGTGAAAAGACTATAATTTTACATGGAAATGTGCTAAACTAGAGGGAGTGGATTATCGCCATTGATTTAGGCTTCCTGGTTTCCAATCAGGGCGCGAGTTGGGCAATTTTTAACAGCCTCTAAGACATCCTGACAAGGAGAAATTTCTTTTTCCAGCTGGTCAGGATCATCGTAAAAACGCACGATTCCATTATCGTGGTAATCAAATAAATCAGAATAAGTTTGGCAAAGCCCACAGGCGATGCATCGTTCAGGTATAAGTGTGATTTTCATATTTATATTGTAATAAGAAAAGTAAAAAAAAACAAGGAGTAAGGTATGGCAAAAGAACCGTGGCAAGAAGATATTTATGAAAATCAAGAAGAAACAAGATCAGAACGTCGTAAGAGAACTCAAGGTAGAGATGTAGTGGCCAATCGTGTCTTGACGATCCTAGCCAGTATTTTCTTTGTAATTGTGGTGGTGATGATTATTGTTCTCATCTATCTTTCATCAGGTGGGAGTAATCGCACAGCAGCCTTGAAAGATTTTCACGATTCAGACGCAAATGTAGTACAGATTTCATCTTCTAGTAGTTCCCAGCCTGAACAGAGTTCAGAATCTTCTTCTGAACACTCGGAGGAAGCTACAGATCCAGAAGGGACGACAAAAGTCTTAGCTGGAGAAGGAGAAGCAGCCATTGCGGCTCGCGCTGGGATTTCGATTGCTCAGTTAGAAGCCTTAAATCCTAGTCATATGGCTACAGGGTCTTGGTTTGCTAATCCAGGTGATGTTGTCAAAATAAAATAGGAGTTGATATGAAAACAATTCAAATTGCTATTGACGGCCCTGCTTCAAGTGGTAAGAGTACGGTCGCAAAGATTATTGCTAAAGACTTTGGATACACCTACCTAGATACAGGTGCTATGTATCGTGCGGCGACCTATATGGCTCTCAAGAACCAGTTAGGAGTGGAAGAGATTGAGGAGCTTTTAGCCTTGTTGGACCAGCATCCAATCAGTTTTGGACGCTCAGAAACTGGAGAACAGCTTGTCTTTGTAGGGGATGTGGATATTACCCATCCTATTCGTGAAAATGAAGTGACCAATCATGTTTCTGCTATTGCAGCAATTCCTCAAGTACGTGAGAAACTAGTTTCCCTCCAACAAGAGATTGCCCAACAAGGCGGTATTGTCATGGATGGTCGCGATATTGGGACTGTTGTATTGCCACAAGCAGAATTGAAAATTTTCCTAGTAGCTTCGGTAGATGAAAGAGCAGAGCGCCGTTACAAGGAAAATATTGCCAAGGGAATTGAAACAGACCTTGAAACTCTAAAAGAGGAAATTGCTGCGCGTGACTACAAGGATAGTCATCGTGAGACTTCACCTCTCAAACAAGCAGAGGATGCTGTCTACCTTGATACAACTGGTTTGAACATTCAAGAAGTAGTTGAAAAAATCAAAGCAGAAGCTGAAAAAAGAATGTAAATGTAGAAAAGCCGATAGATTGATATCGGTTTTTTCTAAATTTGTCAAAATGCTGATTTTAAGGTATAATAGTTGCTGTTCGAGAAATTTTGATTTTCAAAGAATAGTGAATGATGATAAGGAGAAACCATGAACAACCTACCAAATTGCCCAAAATGTAACTCAGAGTATGTCTACGAAGACGGTGCCCTACTGGTTTGCCCAGAGTGTGCTTATGAGTGGAATCCTGCTGAAGTTGCAGAAGTAGAAGAAGGTCTTGTCGCTATCGATGCCAACGGAAATAAATTGGCTGACGGTGATACTGTAACCCTCATCAAGGACTTGAAAGTAAAAGGTGCGCCAAAAGATTTGAAACAAGGGACGCGCGTGAAAAATATCCGCATCGTAGAAGGCGACCACAATATCGACTGTAAAATTGATGGCTTTGGTGCCATGAAACTTAAATCAGAGTTTGTGAAGAAAATTTAAGCATGTCGAAACACTATAAACTTGTATTTTATAGCCGTATCTTCTTGTTTCTAGCGGCTTTTACGGGAGTTTATCTTGAAATCGCCAAGCATGGTGGATTTGGGATGTTGCTCTATTATACGGTTCTGTCCAACCTTTTAGTCGCGATTTTTACGCTCTATCTCCTAAAGGTTATGAGCCGTTTAGGTGAAAACTGGCAAAGACCAAGTCTCTTGCGCTTAAAAGGTGGGGTCACCATGAGTATCATGATTACCTGTGTGATTTATCATTTCCTCTTAGCGCCAATTGCGACTAATTTTTATACTCTAGAAAATTTCCTTTGCCACTATATCGTTCCCCTTTGGTTTTTAGTAGATACCCTCTTTTTTGATAAACAGGGTCAATACAAGATTTGGGATCCAGTTGTGTGGACGATTTTACCCTTGCTGTATATGATTTTTGCTCTTTTTAATGGCTTGGTACTGAAACTTGATGTTCCTAATTCTAAGGTCAGTCCCTTCCCTTACTTCTTTTTGAACGTAAACAAGGGTTGGGATGTCGTGTTCAAGTGGTGTCTGATTATCTTTGTTGCCTATATGGTGGCAGGATTTATCTTCTACTTTATCAAGCAAATCAAGAGAAAATTATCCTAAGACACAAGGGATTCATTTTCGAGTTTAAGAAGGAGTCTATACACTAAAGAGGCTTCTTCTTTTCTTGCTTATTTGATAACTATCAAAAGAGACAGAAGATTAAGAGAAAATATAGAAAGAGATTTCATGAAACAATTTTTAGAACGGGCCAGTATTTTGGCTCTCTCCCTCGTTTTGATTACGTCCTTTTCCATCTCGAGTGCCCTGCCAGCTATGTTTGACTATTATCAAGGCTATCCTAAGGAACAAATTGAGCTCTTGGCGAGCTTGCCTTCCTTTGGAATCATGATTATGTTATTACTAAATGGTTTCTTAGAAAAAATATTTCCTGAGCGCTTACAGATTAGTTTGGGCTTGCTGATTTTATCACTGAGCGGGACGGCTCCCTTCTGGTATCAAGCCTATCCCTTTGTCTTTGGAACACGGATTCTTTTTGGTTTGGGTGTTGGGATGATCAATGCCAAGGCCATTTCCATTATCAGTGAACGTTATCAAGGAAAAACACGAATTCAGATGCTAGGGCTACGTGGCTCTGCAGAGGTCGTTGGAGCTTCTCTCATTACCTTGGCAGTTGGCCAGTTGTTAGCTTTTGGTTGGACAGCTACTTTCTTAGCTTATAGTGCTGGATTTTTGGTGCTGATCCTCTATCTGCTCTTTGTCCCTTATGGAAAAGAAAAGAAAGAAGTTAGGAAAAAGGAGAAGGAAGCAAGTCGCTTAACTCGGGAAATGAAAGGCTTGATTTTTATCCTAGCTATCGAAGCGGCAGTTGTAGTTTGTACCAATACAGCTATTACCATCCGTATTCCAAGCTTGATGGTGGAAAGAGGGCTTGGAGACGCCCAGTTATCTAGTTTTGTTCTTAGTGTCATGCAGTTAATCGGGATTGTGGCTGGTGTGAGTTTTTCTTTCTTGATTTCTATCTTTAAAGAGAAACTGCTCCTATGGTCAGGTATTACCTTTGGCTTAGGGCAAATTGTGATTGCCTTGTCTCCATCCTTGTGGGTTGTAGTGGCAGGGAGTATTCTGGCTGGTTTTGCCTACAGTGTAGCCTTGACGACGGTCTTTCAACTGGTCTCTGAACGAATTCCAGCTAAACTCCTCAATCAAGCAACTTCATTTGCAGTTTTAGGCTGTAGTTTCGGAGCCTTTACGACTCCATTCGTTCTAGGTGCAATTGGGTTATTAACTCACAATGGGATGTTGGTCTTTGCTATCTTAGGATCTTGGTTAATTGTAACATCTATCTTTGTCATGTACTTACTTCAAAAGAGAGCTTAGGATTGGTTTCCTAAGTTTTTCTTTTTGTGAATTTTGTACCCAGACAATATTTGTTTTAGACCCTTGTTTACAGATTATTTTCTTGATAAAATAGAGGTTATGACGAGATATAAAGCAACTATTTCCTATGATGGTTACGCCTTTGCTGGTTTTCAGCGTCAGCCCCATGCGCGGAGCGTTCAGGAAGAAATTGAAAAAACCTTGACTAGATTGAATAAGGGCCAAGCCATTACCGTTCACGGTGCTGGTAGGACTGATAGTGGAGTCCATGCTCTGGGACAAGTTATTCATTTTGACTTGCCATATCAAATGGATGAGGAAAAACTTCGCTTTGCCTTGGACACCCAGTCCCCTGAAGATATTGATGTGATTTCAATTGAGCTTGTGGCGGATGATTTTCATTGTCGTTATGCCAAGCACAGCAAGACTTATGAGTTTATCGTGGATAGGGGCCGTCCTAAAAATCCCATGCGCCGTCACTACGCTACTCACTTTCCTTATCCGCTCGATGTGGAGCGGATGCAGGAGGCTGTCAAAAAGCTAGAGGGCACCCACGATTTCACAGGCTTTACAGCTTCTGGAACCAGTGTGGAGGATAAGGTTCGCACCATTACAAAAGCTAGTCTCAGGGTTGATGAGACAGGGCAATTTTTGACCTTTACCTTTTCAGGAAATGGTTTCTTGTATAAACAGATTCGCAATATGGTGGGGACACTGCTCAAAATCGGGAATAATCGTATGCCAGTGGAGCAGATTGACCTGATCTTGGAGAAAAAGGACAGGCAACTTGCAGGTCCCACTGCAGCACCAAATGGTTTGTATTTAAAGGAGATTCGTTATGAAGAATAATCGTATTTTAGCACTTTCTGGAAATGATATTTTTAGTGGTGGTGGTTTGTCCGCGGATTTGGCTACCTATACCTTGAACGGCTTGCATGGCTTTGTAGCAGTGACCTGTTTGACAGCCTTGACAGAAAAAGGATTTGAAGTCTTTCCAACTGACGATGCCATTTTTCAACATGAATTAGATAGCTTGCGTGATGTGGAGTTTGGGGGAATTAAGATTGGTCTTCTTCCTACTGTCAGTGTGGCTGAGAAGGCATTGGACTTTATCAAACAACGCCCAGGAGTGCCTGTGGTTCTGGATCCTGTCTTGGTCTGCAAGGAAACGCACGACGTAGCAGTTAGTGAACTCTGCCAAGAGTTGATTCGCTTTTTCCCTCATGTCAGTGTGATTACGCCTAATCTTCCTGAAGCAGAATTATTGGCTGGTCAGGAAATTAAAAGCTTGGAAGATATGAAAACTGCAGCACAGAAATTGCATGACTTAGGAGCGCCAGCAGTCATTATCAAGGGAGGCAATCGCCTTAGTCAGGACAAGGCTGTAGATGTCTTTTATGACGGACAAAAATTTACAGTCCTAGAAAATCCTGTCATCCAAGGGCAAAATGCTGGTGCAGGTTGTACCTTTGCCTCTAGCATTGCCAGTCACCTAGTCAAAGGTGATGAACTTTTACCAGCAGTAGAAAGCTCTAAGGCTTTCGTTTATCGTGCCATTGCACAAGCAGATCAGTATGGAGTAAGACAATATGAAGCAAACCAAAACAACTAAAATCGCCCTTGTATCCCTATTAACCGCCCTCTCTGTGGTTCTAGGTTATTTCTTAAAAATTCCAACACCGACAGGCATTCTAACTCTCTTAGATGCGGGTGTCTTCTTCGCGGCCTTTTACTTTGGTAGTCGTGAAGGGGCTGTAGTAGGAGGACTAGCAGGTTTCTTGATTGACCTCTTATCAGGCTATCCTCAGTGGATGTTCTTTAGCTTGGTCAACCATGGCTTGCAGGGATTTTTCGCAGGATTTAAAGGAAAAACTCAGTGGTTAGGCCTTATCTTAGCAACGATTGCCATGGTAGGGGGTTACGCCTTGGGTTCTACATTGATGAATGGCTGGGCAGCAGCCCTACCAGAAATTTTACCAAATTTAATGCAAAATATCGTGGGAATGGTTGTAGGGTTTGTGCTTAGTCAAAGTATCAAGAAGATTAAGTAATACTCTTCGAAAATCTCTTCAAACCACGTCAGCTTCCATCTGCAACCTCAAAACATTGTTTTGAGTAACCTGCGGCTAGCTTCCTGGTTTGCAAGTATAAAGAGGCTGAGTAAAAAGTCTTTCAAATAAGAAAAACGCATAGTATCAGGTGTTGAAAGCTTGATACTATGCGTTTTATTGTGGGAAGATTTTTGAAGAATTTTGAAGAATATTAATCAAAATAAAGCAAGTCTTTGCTGGTGTTTGTAAAGAGGTCGAAGCCGTCCTTGGTAACAACACCGCAGTCTTCGATACGGACACCGACTTTACCAGGGATATAGATACCTGGTTCAACAGAGAAGCACATGCCTTCTTCGATGACCATGTCGTTTCCTTCCATGATAGATGGGAATTCGTGGACATCCATACCGATACCGTGACCAAGACGGTGGTTGAAGTACTCGCCGTAACCAGCTTTTTCGATGACCTCACGGGCAGCGCGGTCCACTTCATGGGCAGTCACACCCGGCTTGATAAAGTCAAGAGCAGCCTGTTGGGCTTCGAGGGTCAAGTTGTAAATATCTTTCTTGAATTGGTCAGGTTTGCCGACTGCGACTGTACGAGTCATATCTGACGCATAGCCGTTGACAAGAACACCAAGGTCAAAGAGGAGAAGGGCGTTATTTTCAACTTTGTTTGCTGCTGGAATACCGTGTGGATTTGCAGCATTATCACCAGTCAAGACCATGGTATCAAAACTCATTTCATAACCTTCACGCTTCATAGCAAAGTCAATTTGGGCGATGATATCTGTCTCAGTCTTATCAAGAGAAATATTGTCAAAACCAACATTAACAGCCTTGTCCGCATAGAGACCTGCAACCATCATTTTTTGCACTTCATCAGCTGATTTGATGAGGCGCATGCGTTGGATACGAGGAGTGAGGTTTTCAAACTCAGCAGTTTCAAAGACTATTTTCAAGCCATGGTATTTGGTCAAGATGAGATTGTCAAACTCAACAGCGACACGTTTGAAATCAAGCTGTGGAAGAGCATGTTTCATTTTTTGCCATGGATTTTCAGAATCTACATAGCCCACAACTGGGAAGGAAACAGTGCTAGTAGCGCGCTCAACCTCAAGGGCTGGGACAAAGAGGAGAGGTTCCTGATCTGCTAGGACAAAAAGGAACATTTGACGTTCATGGGGATCACTGTAAAAGCCAGTGAGGTAATTGATTGTGACGGGGTCAGATACGACAGCGACGTCTAGTTTTTCTGATTCAAGATATGTTACGATTTGTTGTAATTTAGACATATGCTACCTTCTTTCTACCCCTCTATTTTGGCAAAAAATGAGAGAAAATGCAAGGGAGAAGGGTAAAATAACAGACAAAAAGAACTCCGACAAGATAACAGAGTTCTTTGATATAATTTCCTTTTGTTTAAGAAAAGTCAGCCTTGCTTTTGACGTCGCTGTATTCTTCAGCGATTTCTTGGCTGAGAATGTCCTCATAAGCAGGGAGTTGAATGTCCTGACCATATTTCTTCTTGAGGGCGGTAGTGACTAGGCGATAAGCCAGATTGGCATTACGAGAGAGGATAGGTCCGTGGAAGTAGGAACCAAAGACATTCTTATAATGAACCCCTTCGCCGACTTTTTCTTCGTTGTTTCCATTTCCATAGACAACCTGTCCCAGCGGTTTTTGGTCATCTGAGAGGAAGGTACGGCCCTGATGATTTTCAAAACCATAGTAGGTTTCATCGAAATCTTCATTGTGAATCTTGATGTCACCGATAAAACGGTTATTGGTCTGGTTGAGGGTGTAGTGGCCCATAACCCCTAGCCCTTCGATGCGTTTGCCTGAAGCTTCAATATAATATTGCCCCAATAGTTGGAAACCACCGCAGATAGCGAGAACCACACCGTCGTTTTGGATGTAGTTGTCAATGCTCTCTTTTTTAGCAGGTAGGTCGTCTGCAATAATACTTTGTTCAAAGTCTTGACCGCCACCGAAAAAGGCAATGTCGTAGTGATTTTCATCAAAGTTATCATGGAGAGAAACGATGTCAACCGTCACATGGGCTCCCAGTTTTTCAGCCACATACTTGAGCATGAGGATGTTTCCATTGTCCCCATAGGTATTCATGAGATTTCCGTAGAGGTGGGCAATGTTGAGCTGATAGGGGTAATTGCCAGCTTTTGAGGAAAGTGAGGTATAAATCATTAGTTCATCTCCTTTCTAACAATCTGACGACTAGCCAGCAGTTCGCGGAATTCCAGCATAGCAGTATAGGTAGCCAGGATATAGGCATGCTTGCAGTCTTGGTTCTCAATTGTTTTAAGAACTTGTTCCAGACTACTTGTTTCAGTAATTTTATCAGCTGGATAGCCTGTTACTCGTAGACGACGTGCAATTTCAGAATGACGAACACCGCCAGCGTTGATTTCAGGGATGTCCATCTCAGTGATTTGTTCAAAATCAGCATCCCAGATCCAGCTGGTATCAATACCGTCTGCATAGTTGGCATTGAGGAGGACAGATAGGCTAAATGGATAAGGAGCTAGTTTAATCATTTCGATAGCTTGAGTTGCACCTACTGGATTTTTAATCAAAACAAGGGTGCATTCCTTGTCACCGATATGGAAGGTTTCTTGGCGTCCAAAGACAGCACGGCTCTTATCAAATCCTTGCTTGATTAGTTGTGAATCTGCACCAAGGAAACGGGCGATGGCAACCGCAGCTAGGGCGTTGTAGATATTGTAGAGTCCACCGATTTGGATACCGTATTCTTGTCCGTCAATGACAAAGCGAGAGCGATTGTTGGTTAACTCAACCAATTCTGTCAAGCGATAGTCGAGATCAGGACGTTTACATCCGCAGCCTTCACAGATATAGGCACCCAAGTTTGCATAGGTATTGTGCTCGTATTTGAGGATGCCTTGGCAGTCAGGACAGAGGATTCCTTCGGTATTATAGTGAGCCAGCTGGGCTGGACCTTTCTCCAAGTCAAAACCAAAATACTGTACAGGATTTGGAATAGCTGGTTTGTAGAAAAGTGGACTGTCTCCATTAAGGAGAACAGTGGCAGTAGGTACCTTACAAATAGCATCTAAAATCATCTTGTAAGTTGTGTAAATCTCACCATAGCGGTCCATCTGGTCACGGAAGATATTTGTGATGACAAAAAGGCTTGGCTGGATATAGTCACAGATACGAGATAGACTGGCTTCATCGATTTCTAGAACGGCAATATTTTTCCCAGTTTTAGAAGATTTGGCTGTTAAGAAGGTTGTCGCAATTCCTGTAATCATGTTGGCACCGCTTGGGTTGGTCAGAACTTGACCATAAACCTCTTTTAAAATGCCGACAGTGAGGGCAGTTGTTAGGGTTTTTCCATTTGTTCCAGTGACCACGACAATCTCGTAGTTCTTAGCTAGGTTTTGTAAAATATCTTTATCAAATTGAAGGGCAAGTTTTCCTGGGAGCGTACTTCCACGTCCAAGACGGCTTAAAACGAAGTAGGAAGAACGCCCAGCAAGAAGGCCCAAAGTAGTTTTTAAGTTCATGTTTCTATTATATCATAAAAGAGAGAAAAGACAGATTTGATACTCAATGAAAATCAAAGAGCAAACTAGGAAGCTAGCCGCAGGCTGTACTTGAGTACGGCAAGGTGAAGCTGACGTGGTTTGAATTTGATTTTCGAAGAGTATGAGATTTCGCAGAAATGAAAACAGCCCTCAGAGGGCTGTTCGATACGATTAAATCTCAACTTAAATCGCAAACAAGTCATTCAAGTTCTCAGCCAAGGTTGGGTGAGTGAAGATTTGTTTTGTGAAGTAAGTGTAAGGAATCTTGTTGTCCATAGCAACAGTGATGATGTTGATGATTTCTTGAGAACCTTCTGAGAAGATGCTTGCTCCAAGAATTTCTTTTGTTTCAGTATTAACCACAGCTTTGAAGGCTCCGCGAAGGTCTCCGTTTACGTGACCACGAGGCATTGCTGCAACAGGGATTTCCTTCACTGCGTATGGAAGTTTCAAATCAGCAGCTTGGCTTTCAGTCAAACCGACTTGTGAAAGTGCAGGTGTGATGAACATAGTGTTTGGTACATTGAGACGGTCTTCAAGTGTGTAGCTGCCATCTCCAGCAAGGTAGCTGTAAACAACACGGAAGTCATCAAGTGAAATGTAAGTAAATTGAAGGCCACCGTTGACATCTCCAACTGCAAAGACACCAGGAACGTTTGTTTGACAATGTTTGTCTACTTTAATAGCACCACGTTCAGTTAGTTCAATATCTGTATTTTCAAGTTGAAGTGGTTCTACATTTGGTTTGCGTCCAGTTGAGTAGAGAAGGGCGTCGAAACGGTAAGTTTCGTTTTCAGTTACAAGGAGCACTTGGTCACCATCGTTTTTGATTTCAGTAGTGCGGATATTTTGAAGCAATTCAATACCGTCTTCTTCCATGTATTGCTTAGCAAGAGCTGCGATGGAAGGTTCTGCACGAGGTAGGAAAGTATCCAAGGCATCTAGAACTGTAACCTTGCTTCCAAGTTTGTTGTAAAGACCAGCAAATTCAAGACCGATATTTCCGCCACCAAGGATTCCAAGTTTTTCAGGCAATTTGTCCAAGTTTTGAATACCTGTTGAGTCAAAGACGTTTTTGCTTGTAGCAAGTCCAGGGATTGGCAAGATGTTTGAAACAGCACCAGTGTTGATGACGATTGTTTCAGCGGTCAGTTCTTTCTTTTCATCACCAGCTTGGATTTCGATGACTTTATTTGAAAGGAAGTGAGCTTCCGCATCAAAGATATCCACGCCTGTACCTGCAACAGTAGCATAGTTTTTACCATTGAGGCGACCAGTGATAGTATTTTTGGTAGCAATCACTTCTTCAAAAGACAAGTCTTTCTCAGCAGCAACTAGTAAAGTTTTAGTTGGGATACAACCAATGTTGATACAAGTTCCACCATACATAGCTTTACTACGTTCAACGAGGGCAACTTTTTTGCCAGCTGAAGCCAATTTACCAGCTAGTGTTTTACCAGCTTTACCAAATCCGATAACGATTAAATCATAAGTTAACATTTAGAATTCCTCCTATTCGAATTTCATTCTAGCACAAGAAAAAAACTTTTGCACAATTCTGCTACGCTTTAAAAAAGTTTATAAAATAGTGGAAAGTTTACTTTATTCTTTCAGAAAAATCGTTTACATGACATTATCTACGGATTTAACTATCTTTTGCTTCTCTCTTGTGTTATACTAGATAGGTTGCAAAGAAAACAGTACTTTTCTTTTGTGGAAAAGAAGCAACACGATTTTATATCCAGTATATGAAAATACGTCATAAAAAGAAAAGTATAAACTAAGCCCTATAGGGTGGCTTCGCACCACCTTTAGAAAGAAGAATAACGTGAAATTTAATGAATTAAACTTGTCTGCTGATTTGCTAGCAGAGATTGAAAAAGCTGGTTTTGTAGAAGCCAGTCCGATCCAAGAGCAAACTATTCCCTTGGCTCTCGAAGGCAAGGATGTTATCGGTCAAGCTCAGACTGGTACAGGAAAAACTGCAGCCTTTGGCTTGCCTACCCTTGAAAAAATCCGTACAGAAGAGGCGACCATCCAAGCCTTGGTTATCGCTCCAACTCGTGAACTCGCTGTCCAAAGTCAAGAAGAACTCTTCCGCTTTGGTCGTAGTAAGGGAGTCAAAGTCCGTTCAGTATATGGCGGATCAAGCATTGAAAAACAAATTAAGGCTCTTAAATCTGGTGCCCATATCGTGGTGGGAACTCCAGGTCGCCTCTTGGACTTGATTAAACGCAAGGCCTTGAAATTACAAGATATTGAAACTCTTATCCTTGACGAAGCGGATGAAATGCTCAACATGGGCTTCTTAGAAGACATCGAAGCCATCATCTCTCGTGTCCCTGAAAGCCGTCAAACCTTGCTTTTCTCAGCAACTATGCCAGATGCCATCAAACGTATCGGTGTTCAGTTTATGAAAGAACCTGAGCATGTCAAGATTGCGGCTAAGGAATTGACAACAGAATTGGTTGACCAATACTATATCCGAGTTAAAGAACAAGAAAAATTTGATACCATGACTCGTCTCATGGATGTGGAGCAGCCTGAGCTTGCTATCGTATTTGGGCGTACAAAACGCCGTGTAGATGAATTGACTCGTGGTTTGAAAATCCGTGGCTTCCGTGCAGAAGGAATTCATGGAGATCTAGACCAAAACAAACGTCTTCGTGTCCTTCGTGACTTCAAAAACGGTAATCTCGATGTTTTGGTTGCAACAGACGTGGCAGCGCGTGGCTTGGATATTTCAGGTGTGACCCATGTCTATAACTACGATATTCCACAAGATCCTGAAAGTTATGTTCACCGTATCGGTCGTACAGGTCGTGCTGGTAAGTCAGGTCAGTCTATTACTTTCGTATCACCAAATGAAATGGGCTACCTTCAAATCATTGAAAACTTGACTAAGAAACGTATGAAAGGTCTCAAACCTGCAAGTGCAGAAGAAGCTTTCCAAGCTAAAAAACAAGTGGCTCTTAAGAAAATCGAACGTGATTTTGCAGATGAGACTATCCGTGCCAACTTTGAGAAATTTGGTAAGGATGCTCGTAAGCTAGCTGCCGAATTTACTCCAGAAGAATTGGCAATGTATATCTTGAGTCTGACTGTTCAAGACCCAGATAGTCTTCCTGAAGTGGAGATTGCACGTGAAAAACCACTGCCATTTAAACCATCAGGTAATGGCTTCGGTGGTAAAGCTAAGGGAGGTCGTGGAGGCCGTCGTGGGGACGACCGTCGAGACCGTGATCGCCGTGGTGATTTCAAAAAAGGAAGTCGTGGCAATGATCGTTTTGATAAGGAAAAACGTTATCGTAAGGATAATAAAAAACCACGCAATACTTCAAGCGAAAAGCAAACAGGCTTTGTTATTCGTAACAAGGGCGATAAATAAGAAAAAGCGGTTCAAAATGAATCGCTTTTTTATATAAGGAGACCGAATGGAAAAATAAAGATAAATAATATATATTATCTTCTTGTAATATTATATTACACAAAAATAGGGAGCTTGTCAATAGAAAAGAAGCAATTTAATTAAAAATATTCTTGTTTTTTTTAAATTGCAATTAAATAAGCAATTTTCAGATAATAATTGAAAATTCAAGCTGTTTATGTTATAATGATAGCGATTAAATTCGAGGTGAAAAATGGCACATTTATTAGAAAAAACTAGAAAAATTACTTCTATCCTGAAGCGCTCAGAGGAGCAGTTGCAGGAAGAACTTCCATACAATGCGATTACCCGTCAATTGGCAGATATTATTGACTGTAACGCCTGTATCGTCAATAGCAAGGGACGTCTCCTTGGTTATTTCATGCGTTACAAAACCAATACAGATCGTGTAGAGCAGTTCTTCCAAACTAAGATTTTCCCAGATGACTACATTCAAGGTGCGAATATGATCTACGATACAGAAGCCAATCTGACAGTTGATCATGATTTGAGTATTTTCCCTGTGGAAAGTCGTGCCGACTTTCCAGATGGTTTGACGACCATTGCACCGATTCATGTATCAGGGATTCGTCTTGGTTCTTTGATTATTTGGCGAAATGATAAAAAATTCGAAGACGAGGACTTGATTCTTGTTGAGATTGCGAGTACCGTTGTTGGGATTCAGCTTCTTAACTTCCAACGAGAAGAAGATGAGAAAAATATACGTCGCCGTACTGCCGTCACCATGGCAGTCAACACCCTTTCTTATTCCGAACTCCGTGCTGTTTCAGCAATTTTAGGGGAATTAAATGGAAATGAAGGGCAGTTGACTGCGTCTGTGATTGCAGACCGTATCGGAATCACCCGTTCTGTGATTGTCAATGCCCTTCGTAAACTTGAGTCTGCGGGGATTATTGAAAGTCGCTCACTTGGAATGAAGGGAACCTATCTTAAGGTCTTGATTTCAGATATTTTTGAAGAAGTGAAGAAAAGAGATTACTAATGACTAAGGCTTTAATTTCGATTGATTATACAGAAGATTTTGTTGCTGATAGTGGGAAGCTGACAGCAGGCGCCCCAGCTCAAGCAATTTCAGATGCCATTAGCAAGGTGACTCGGTTAGCTTTTGAACGAGGAGATTACATCTTCTTTACCATTGATGCTCACGAAGAAAACGATTGTTTTCATCCAGAAAGTAAACTATTTCCTCCTCATAATTTGATTGGGACTAGTGGACGGAATTTATACGGAGATTTGGGGACCTTTTATCAAGAACATGGTTCAGACAGTCGTGTCTTTTGGATGGATAAACGCCATTACTCAGCTTTTTCAGGGACTGACCTGGATATCCGTTTGAGAGAGCGGAGATTGTCTACCGTTATCTTAACAGGTGTCTTGACGGATATCTGTGTCCTACATACAGCTATAGATGCCTATAATCTAGGATATGACATTGAGATTGTTAAACCAGCTGTTGCTTCCATCTGGCCTGAAAATCATCAATTTGCCCTAGGTCATTTCAAAAATACACTTGGAGCTAAGTTGGTAGATGAAAATCTAAATGAAATTTCAGAGTAATTTGGTTGATGAAATGAAAAAATTTGAAAAAAGTGTTGACAAGCATCCCAAAAGTTGATATACTAGTAAAGTAATCGACGCGGGGATGGCGGAATTGGCAGACGCGCAGGACTAAGGATCCTGTGACCGCTTTAGGTCGTGAGGGTTCAAGTCCCTCTCTCCGCATAGGATAAGAGTTAGCTGAGGCTAGCTCTTTTTTTCATCTAGTTAAAGTAGAGCAAAAAAATTTTTGCTCTTTTTTCGTATTTCATAAACATTTCATATTTGGGTTTTATAATAGTCTTACAAATATGGAGGTGACAAATGAATCCAATCCAAAGAGCTTGGGCTTATGTCAGCAGAAAACGACTGAGAAGTTTTATTTTATTTCTGATTTTGTTGGTCCTATTGGCCGGAATTTCAGCCTGTTTGACGCTGATGAAGTCCAACACAACAGTGGAAACCAATCTTTACAAATCACTCAATACCTCTTTTTCTATTAAGAAGATAGAAAATGGTCAGACCTTCAAGTTGTCAGACTTATCATCTGTAAGCAAGATTAAGGGACTGGAAAATGTATCTCCTGAACTTGAGACGGTCGCAAAGCTGAAAGATAAGGAAGCGGTGAGTGGCGAGCAGAGCGTGGAGCGAGATGATTTGTCAGCTGCGGATAAGAATTTGGTTAGCTTAACGGCTCTTGAAGATTCATCCAAGGATGTTACCTTTACCAGTTCGGCTTTCAACTTAAAAGAAGGGCGACACCTTCAAAAAGGGGATTCCAAGAAAATCTTGATCCACGAAGAGCTGGCTAAGAAGAATAGTCTTTCGCTTCATGACAAGATTGGCTTATATGCTGGACAGTCAGAATCTGGCAAAGGACAAACAGTGGAGTTTGAGATTGTCGGCATCTTCTCTGGTAAAAAACAAGAGAAATTCACAGGCTTGTCTTCTGACTTCAGTGAAAACCAGGTCTTTACAGACTATGAAAGTAGCCAAATCCTTTTGGGAAATAGTGAAGCTCAAGTCACTGCAGCCCGCTTCTATGTAGAAAATCCTAAGGAAATGGACGGACTCATGAAGCAGGTAGAAAACTTGTCTTTGGAAAATCAAGGCTATCAAGTCGAAAAGGAAAGCAAGGCTTTTGAACAAATCAAAGACTCAGTTGCTACCTTCCAAACCTTCCTGACCATCTTCCTTTATGGGATGTTGATAGCTGGAGCTGGAGCCTTAATTTTGGTCTTGTCTCTTTGGTTGAGAGAAAGGGTTTACGAAGTGGGAATCCTTCTGGCACTTGGAAAAGGCAAGAGCTCGATCTTCCTACAATTCTGTTTAGAGGTGGTTTTGGTATCTATCGGTGCTTTGCTTCCGGCATTTGTTGCAGGAAACGCCATTACATCCTATCTGCTCCAATCTGTCCTAGCAAGTGGAGATCAGGCAAGCTTACAAGATACACTAGCTAAAGCAAGCAGTCTATCAACTAATATCCTATCATTTGCAGAATCCTATGTTTTTCTAGTTCTGCTTAGTTGCTTATCTGTAGCCCTTTGTTTCCTATTCTTATTTAGAAAATCACCTAAAGAAATTTTATCATCTATTAGTTAAGAAGGAGAAATCATGACTTTATTACAATTACAAGACCTTACCTACCGTTATAAGAACACTGCTGAAGCAGTCCTATATCAGATCAATTATAATTTTGAACCCGGGAAATTTTACAGTATTATTGGGGAGTCAGGAGCAGGAAAATCCACTCTCTTGTCCCTACTTGCTGGTCTAGATAGTCCTGTTGAAGGTTCTATCCTTTTCCAAGGAGAGGACATTCGTAAGAAGGGCTATTCTTACCATCGCATGCACCATATTTCCCTGGTCTTTCAAAATTATAACTTGATAGATTATCTTTCTCCACTGGAAAATATCCGCTTGGTCAATAAAAAGGCAAGCAAGGATACACTGCTTGAGCTTGGTTTGGATGAAAGTCAGATCAAGCGGAATGTTCTCCAGTTATCAGGTGGTCAACAGCAACGTGTTGCCATTGCTCGTAGTTTGGTCTCAGAAGCTCCAGTCATTCTAGCAGATGAGCCAACAGGAAATCTGGACCCTAAAACTGCTGGAGATATTGTCGAACTGCTCAAATCACTTGCCCAGAAAACAGGTAAATGTGTCATTGTCGTAACCCACAGTAAAGAAGTGGCACAAGCGTCAGATGTTACACTTGAGTTGAAAGATAAGAAACTGACTGAAACTCGCAATACTACTAAATAATATGAGCTTATTTTGATAGAATTATTAAATCAAATCTAGAAAGGGAACCTATGTTACACAACGCATTTGCCTATGTTACAAGGAAGTTTTTCAAATCGATTGTTATCTTCCTGATTATTCTCCTCATGGCGAGCTTGAGTTTGGTCGGCTTGTCGATCAAGGGAGCTACTGCCAAGGCTTCTCAGGAGACCTTTAAAAATATCACCAATAGCTTCTCCATGCAAATCAATCGTCGCGTCAATCAAGGAACACCACGTGGTGCTGGGAATATTAAGGGTGAGGACATCAAAAAAATCACCGAAAACAAGGCCATCGAGTCTTATGTTAAACGCATCAACGCTATCGGAGATTTGACTGGATATGAACTCATCGAAACGCCAGAAACCAAGAAGAATCTGACACCTGACCGTGCTAAACATTTTGGAAGTAGCTTGATGATTACAGGTGTCAATGATTCCTCTAAAGAAGACAAGTTTGTCTCCGGTTCTTATAAGCTGGTCGAAGGTGAGCACCTAACCAACGACGATAAGGACAAGATCCTCATGCACAAGGACTTGGCAGCCAAACACGGCTGGAAAGTCGGAGATAAGGTCAAACTAGACTCCAATATCTATGATGCAGACAATGAAAAAGGGGCCAAGGAAACAGTCGAAGTGACAATCAAGGGACTCTTTGATGGTCACAATAAGTCGGCAGTAACCTACTCGCAAGAACTCTATGAAAACACAGCTATTACAGACATCCATACGGCTGCTAAACTATATGGTTATACAGAAGAAACGGCTATTTATGGGGATGCAACCTTCTTTGTAACAGCGGACAAGAACTTGGATGATGTCATGAAAGAGTTGAATGGCATCAGCGGTATCAACTGGAAGAGCTATACACTCGTTAAGAGCTCCTCTAACTACCCAGCTCTTGAGCAATCCATCTCTGGTATGTACAAGATGGCTAATCTCCTCTTCTGGGGTAGCCTGAGCTTCTCAGTCCTTCTCCTTGCCCTCTTGCTTAGTCTTTGGATCAACGCCCGTCGCAAGGAAGTGGGAATTCTCCTCTCTATCGGTCTCAAGCAGGTAAGTATCTTGGGGCAATTCATCACCGAATCCGTCTTGATTGCCATCCCTGCTCTTGTTTCTGCTTATTTCTTAGCTAACTACACAGCGCGTGCAATCGGAAATACTGTTCTTGCCAATGTCACTTCAGGTGTTGCCAAGCAAGCCAGCAAGGCAGCTCAAGCCTCTAACCTTGGTGGTGGTGCAGAAGTAGATGGCTTTAGCAAGACCTTGTCGAGCCTAGACATTTCCATTCAGACATCAGACTTTATCATCGTCTTTGTCCTTGCCTTGGTTCTAGTGGTTCTCGTTATGGCGCTTGCTTCAAGCAATCTCCTTAGAAAACAACCAAAAGAGCTCTTGCTCGATAGCGAATAACAAACTTGCTACCTATTCTCCCCTAAATGGGGTATAATATAGGTAGCATTTTTATCTATTTCATCTTGATAAGGCCTCTTCCTTTCAGGATGAAACTGAGCTGATTTATAAGAAATTTAAAGGAATGTGAAAGATTTTTCTATGAAAATTTTAATTGTAGAAGATGAAGAGATGATCCGTGAGGGGGTCAGTGATTATTTGACGGATTGTGGTTATGAAACCATTGAGGCTACAGATGGGCAAGAAGCCTTAGAAAAATTTTCCAGCTATGAAGTAGCCTTGGTTTTACTGGATATCCAGATGCCCAAGCTCAATGGTCTAGAAGTGCTAGCTGAGATTCGCAAAACCAGCCAGGTCCCTGTCTTGATGTTGACCGCCTTTCAAGATGAAGAATACAAGATGAGTGCTTTTGCCTCTCTGGCAGATGGCTATCTGGAAAAGCCCTTCTCCCTCTCCCTCTTAAAAGTGAGGGTAGATGCGATTTTCAAGCGCTATTATGATACGGGACGAATCTTCTCTTATAAGGATGCCAAGGTGGATTTTGAGAGCTACAGTGCAAGCTTAGCAGGAGAAGAAGTGGCCATCAATGCTAAAGAGTTGGAAATTCTGGATTATCTGGTAAAAAATGAAGGAAGGGCCTTGACCCGATCTCAGATAATCGATGCGGTCTGGAAGGCGACAGATGAGGTTCCCTTTGACCGTGTTATTGATGTCTATATCAAGGAATTGCGGAAAAAGCTAGATTTGGACTGCATCCTCACTGTGCGCAATGTTGGTTATAAATTGGAGCGAAAATGAAACGAACAGGTTTGTTTACAAAGATATTTATCTATACCTTCTCGATTTTTAGTGTTCTGGTTATCTGTCTTCATTTAGCCATTTATTTTCTCTTTCCCTCGACTTATCTGAGCCACCGTCAGGAAACCATTGGTCAGAAGGCAACAGCCATTGCTCAGTCCCTAGAAGGGAAGGATAGGCAGAGTATCGAGCAAGTCTTAGACCTGTATTCCCAGACCAGTGATATCAAGGGAGCAGTCAAGGGAGAGATGACTGAGGACAAGTTAGAAGTCAAGGAAAGTCTTCCTCTGGACACGGACCGACAGACCACCTCCCTCTTTATCGAGGAGCGCGAGGTGAAAACGCAAGATGGTGGCACCATGACTATCCAGTTTATAGCGTCCATGGACTTGCAAAAGGAAGCGGAGCAAATCAGTCTCCAGTTTCTCCCCTATACCTTGTTGGCATCATTTTTGATTTCTCTCTTGGTGGCCTACATCTATGCTCGGACCATTGTTGCCCCAATTTTGGAAATCAAGCGGGTGACCCGACGGATGATGGATTTGGATGCCCAAGTGCGATTGCGCGTGGATTCTAAGGATGAGATTGGTGATCTCAAGGAACAAATCAATAGCCTCTACCAGCATCTTTTGACTGTTATTGCGGACTTGCATGACAAGAATGAAGCCATTCTCCAGCTGGAGAAGATGAAGGTCGAATTCCTACGAGGGGCTTCCCATGAATTGAAAACTCCTCTGGCTAGTTTGAAAATTCTGATTGAAAACATGAAAGAAAATATCGGCCGCTATAAGGCTAGAGACCACTATCTGGGAGTTGCCTTGGGGATTGTGGATGAACTCAATCACCATGTTCTCCAGATACTTTCTCTCTCGTCTGTGCAGGAATTACGAGATGATAGGGAAACAATAGACCTCCTCCAGATGACGCAAAGTCTGGTTAAGGGTTATGCTTTACTAGCCAAGGAAAGAGAACTCCAGATTGATAATAGTTTGAACCATCAGCAGGCTTATCTAAATCCATCTGTGATGAAGTTGATTCTTTCTAACCTCATCAGCAATGCTATCAAGCACTCCACTCTAGGTGGCTTGGTTCGAATTGGTGAAAGAGAAGGGGAACTTTTTATCGAGAATAGCTGTAGTCCTGAAGAACAAGAAAAACTGGCCCAGTCTTTTTCTGATAATGCTAGTCGCAAGGCCAAGGGGTCTGGGATGGGGCTCTTTGTTGTTAAAAGTTTATTAGAACATGAAAAATTAGCTTATCGTTTTGAAATGCAGGAGAATCGTTTAACTTTCTTCATAGCTTTTCCAAAAGTTGCCCAAGACTAGGCAGAGAAAGGGTTTACATAGATGAAGCTAGAAGAAATTCAATTGAAACTGCGGGAAAAACTAGATTTTTTTGTCAAAAAGTGATAAAATGAACAATGTAAATGGGATGACCCATAAAAATATACAGGAGGCCTGATAAAATGGCAATCGTTTCAGCAGAAAAATTTGTCCAAGCAGCTCGTGACAACGGTTATGCAGTTGGTGGATTTAACACAAACAACCTTGAGTGGACTCAAGCTATCTTGCGCGCAGCAGAAGCTAAAAAAGCTCCAGTTTTGATCCAAACTTCAATGGGTGCTGCTAAATACATGGGTGGTTACAAAGTTGCTCGCAACTTGATCGCTAACCTTGTTGAATCAATGGGTATCACTGTACCAGTAGCTATCCACCTTGACCACGGTCACTACGAAGATGCACTTGAGTGTATCGAAGTTGGTTACACTTCAATCATGTTTGACGGTTCACACCTTCCAGTTGAAGAAAACCTTAAATTGGCTAAAGACGTTGTTGAAAAAGCACACGCTAAAGGTATCTCAGTAGAAGCTGAAGTTGGTACTATCGGTGGTGAAGAAGACGGAATCATCGGTAAAGGTGAATTGGCTCCAATCGAAGACGCTAAAGCAATGGTTGAAACTGGTATCGACTTCTTGGCAGCTGGTATCGGTAACATCCACGGTCCTTACCCAGCAAACTGGGAAGGTCTTGACCTTGACCACTTGCAAAAATTGACTGAAGCTCTTCCAGGATTCCCAATCGTATTGCACGGTGGATCAGGTATTCCTGATGAGCAAATCCAAGCAGCTATCAAACTTGGTGTTGCGAAAGTTAACGTTAACACTGAATGCCAAATCGCATTCGCTAACGCAACTCGTAAATTTGCTCGTGACTACGAAGCAAACGAAGCAGAATACGACAAGAAAAAACTCTTTGACCCACGTAAATTCTTGGCTGACGGTGTAAAAGCTATCCAAGCATCAGTTGAAGAACGTATCGACGTATTCGGTTCAGAAGGTAAAGCTTAATCTAGCTGAACAATACAAATCAGAACCTGCCCATTGGGTGGGTTTTTTGGTGTTTGAATATATAGCGAATATACTGTAGATGAAGCAATCTTAAGTTGCTAAAAGGACTTATTTTTTGTACAATAATGCTATGAAAATACTGAAAAAATGGTTTCTTGGCTTTCTTAGTTTCATTCTTTTGTTTCTAGTGGCTACATTCATCTTTCACCGTATCAGTTTAGAAAAGGAACAAGCCTCACTGACACCTATGGGACAACAAGTTCTCGTCGATGGACATCAAATGAATGTTTACGTTGAAGGGAATGGTCCTGAGACTATAGTAGTTCTCTCAGGTGCTGGTATTGCTTCTCCTATATTGGACTTTAAAGAAGTATCGGAATCCTTATCGAAACGGTATAAGGTAGTCATCGTGGAGCGAGCAGGATATGGTTATAGTGATGATAGCAATCATTCAAGAGATGTGATGGAGGTTTTGTCTGAGACGCGTCAAGCTCTTTCACAAGCAAATGTCAAAGGTCCTTTTATCATTTTGTCTCATTCCATGGCTAGTCTTGAGAGTTTAGCTTGGCAGGAAAAATATCCTGATGAAGTGAAAACCTTGGTTGGGTTAGATTGGGCACTGCCAGCTAGTTATGAGAATTTAAAGCAAAATCAGGCCTTAATCACTGTGGCATATTGGAGTAGCAAGATTGGTTTATTACGCTACTTCCCTGAGTCCTTCTATATAAAAAATTCAACTCTTACTGAAAATGAACGAAAACAATATAAACTTCTAGCTTATAAGCAGTTGATGTCACAAGCTATGCTAAATGAATCTCGTTTAGTAAAGGAAAATGCCAAGAAAGTTCCTTTAAACATTAATCCGAAAATTCCAGCCTTACTAATGGTTTCTAATGGTGATGGTACTAGCTTTAGCCAATCAGAATGGCAGCATTTTGCAGAGGAATTTGCAAGTGACCAGCCTAATGTTCAAGTTGTGTATGTTGATGTGACTCATGATCTCTACCATTATCAAAGTAATGAAATAGTTTCTCAGCTTGAAGATTTTTTAAAGAGTAATTGAGGGGTTAGAAATCTATTTATGCTGATGATAATAATTAAATGCTAAAGGAATAACAGTGGAATCGTGAATCTTTTCGATTAAAAAAATTCTTTTTCTTACGCACTAACCTACCCATTGGGTGGGTTTTTTGGTGTTTTAAGGAGACTATCAAACCAGAATTTTTGATTCAAAAGTATTATTTTAAGAGTGAAATCTCTAATTTCATAATCTGTAGGCAAACGCTTGCATTATATTTTTTATTGGACTATAATAGGTTGGTATAAAGCCTTCTGTAATAATGAGAAGGTGTAGAAAGTAAGGATTTAGAATATTTGTAGTTAATAATAAAATATTGTATTCCTTACCGTAGGGAGATAGATATGGCAATGATAGAAGTGGAACATCTTCAGAAAAATTTTGTGAAGACAGTTAAGGAACCGGGTTTGAAGGGGGCTTTGCGCTCCTTTATTCATCCTGAAAAGCAGACCTTTGAAGCGGTCAAGGATTTGACCTTTGAGGTGCCAAAGGGTCAGATTTTAGGTTTTATTGGTGCCAATGGTGCTGGGAAGTCGACAACCATCAAAATGCTGACAGGGATTTTGAAACCGACATCTGGTTTTTGTCGGATTAACGGCAAGATTCCGCAGGACAATCGCCAAGATTATGTCAAGGATATTGGGGTTGTTTTTGGACAACGGACCCAGCTATGGTGGGATTTGGCTCTGCAAGAGACCTACACGGTCTTGAAAGAGATTTACGATGTGCCAGACTCGCTCTTTCATAAGCGCATGGATTTTTTAAATGAAGTCTTGGATTTGAAGGACTTTATCAAGGATCCCGTGCGGACTCTTTCACTTGGTCAACGGATGCGGGCGGATATTGCGGCTTCCTTGCTCCACAATCCTAAGGTTCTATTTTTAGATGAGCCGACCATTGGTCTGGATGTGTCGGTCAAGGATAACATTCGTCGGGCCATTACTCAGATTAATCAGGAGGAAGAAACAACTATTCTTTTGACCACTCACGACCTGAGTGATATTGAGCAACTTTGTGATCGGATTTTTATGATTGACAAGGGGCAGGAGATTTTTGATGGAACGGTGAACCAGCTAAAGGAAACCTTTGGCAAGATGAAGACTCTATCCTTTGAATTGATGCCAGGGCAAAGTCATCTCGTCTCTCACTATGAAGGCTTTTCGGATATGAGCATTGATAGACAGGGGAATAGTCTCAACATTGAATTCGATAGTTCTCGCTACCAGTCGGCGGACATTATCAAGCAAACTCTGTCTGATTTTGAAATCCGCGATTTGAAGATGGTGGATACGGATATCGAGGATATTATCCGTCGCTTCTACCGAAAGGAGCTCTAAGATGGTCAAATTGTGGAGACGATATAAACCCTTTATCAATGCAGGTGTTCAGGAATTAATCACCTATCGAGTCAACTTTATTCTCTATCGGATAGGTGATGTCATGGGGGCTTTTGTGGCTTTTTATCTTTGGAAGGCTGTCTTTGATTCCTCACAAGAGTCTTTGATTCAGGGATTCAGCATGGCAGATATCACCCTCTACATCATCATGAGTTTTGTGACCAATCTTCTGACTAGGTCTGATAGCTCCTTTATGATTGGGGAGGAGGTCAAGGATGGTTCCATTATCATGCGTTTGTTGAGACCAGTGCATTTTGCGGCTTCCTATCTCTTTACCGAGCTGGGTTCTAAGTGGTTGATTTTTATCAGCGTAGGACTGCCATTTTTAAGTGTCATTGTTTTGATAAAAATCATATCTGGGCAAGGGATTGTAGATGTGCTGGGATTAACTGTCCTTTATCTTTTTAGCTTAACGCTGGCCTATCTGATTAACTTTTTCTTTAATATCTGTTTTGGTTTTTCAGCCTTTGTGTTTAAAAATCTTTGGGGTTCCAATCTACTCAAGACTTCCATAGTGGCATTTATGTCTGGCAGTTTGATTCCCTTGGCATTCTTTCCAAAGGTGGTTTCAGATATTCTGTCCTTCTTGCCTTTTTCATCCTTGATTTACACTCCAGTTATGATTATTGTTGGGAAATACGATGCCAGTCAGATTCTTCAGGCGCTCGCTTTGCAGTTTTTCTGGCTCTTAGTGATGGTGGGCTTGTCTCAGTTGATTTGGAAACGAGTCCAGTCCTTTATCACCATTCAAGGAGGTTAGTATGAAAAAATATCAGCGTATGCATCTGATTTTTATCAGACAATATATCAAGCAAATCATGGAATACAAGGTGGATTTTGTGGTTGGTGTGCTGGGAGTTTTTCTAACTCAAGGCTTGAACCTCTTGTTTCTCAATGTCATTTTTCAACACATTCCATCACTAGAAGGTTGGACTTTTCAAGAAATCGCCTTTATCTATGGATTTTCCTTGATTCCCAAGGGACTGGACCATCTCTTTTTTGACAATCTCTGGGCGCTAGGGCAACGCTTGGTGCGAAAAGGTGAGTTTGACAAGTATCTGACTCGTCCTATCAATCCTCTCTTTCACATCCTGGTTGAGACCTTTCAAATTGATGCCTTGGGCGAACTATTGGTCGGTGGAATTTTACTAGCGACAACAGTATCAAGCATTGCTTGGACTCTTCCAAAATTCTTGCTTTTCCTAGTCTGTATTCCTTTTGCGACCTTGATTTATACTTCCTTGAAAATCGCGACAGCCAGCATCGCTTTTTGGACCAAGCAGTCAGGCGCTATGATTTACATTTTCTATATGTTTAATGATTTTGCCAAGTATCCGATTTCTATTTACAATTCAGCTCTTCGTTGGTTGATTAGCTTTATCGTGCCTTTTGCCTTTACGGCCTACTATCCTGCTAGCTATTTCTTGCAGGACAAGGATGTACTCTTTAACATCGGAGGTTTGATGTTAATTTCCCTCATCTTCTTTGTCATTTCCCTTAAACTTTGGGATAGGGGCTTAGATGCCTATGAAAGTGCGGGTTCTTAGCATAGATATCATCAAAGCCTTGTCTCAGGCCAGGCTTTTTCTAATAGAGATAAAAATTCTTTGACCTCTATTCTCAGAGTGCTATACTGTATGTGTAATCGCCGATTTTGCTCAGTTGGTAGAGCAAGGCACTCGTAAAGCCTAGGTTATAGGTAGATAAACGACTGAGGATTTGAAAAAATAGATATGTAGAAGATAACCGTTAAGTCTTATTCTTAGCGGTTTTTTATATTGTTTAATAGCGCTGATATTTCATCAATGATGTTTGACTTTGTGATGTTGCTAGTTCTTTAAGTTGATTGCTACTATTTTTGATGGTATGAATGTTCTGATAATGTACCCCAGCTAACTACGAAAGTTTTTGATTCTATATTTTTAACGTGTGTTAAAAAATAAATTAATGTATATTAATTTTTCTTGACTTAAAAATTTTTAATTGATATACTATTTTCAGAGAGTTAACAATTATATATAAATGCACTACTCTATTTCCTAGATAATACTTAGTAAAACTTTTTATAACAAAGGCTAGCAAAGTTAAAGTTTTCTATCTATTGGAATTTAAATAAATATGTAAGGAATTAAAATGAAAAAAAGTACAGTATTGTCATTAACCACAGCTGCAGTTATTTTAGCAGCATATGTCCCTAACGAGGGAATCCTAGCAGACACATCTAGCTCTGAAGATGCTTTAAATATCTCTGATAAAGAAAAAGTAGTAGGTAAACAAAACGAAAACAAAGAAAAACTTGAAGATATTCATAATGTTATAGAAACTTCAAAGGATACTGAAGAGAAGAAAACAACGGTTATTGAGGAAAAAGAAGTTGTTAGTAAAGAATCTGCGATAGATAACAAAACTAGCAATGAAGAAGAAAAAATCAAAGAAGATTCCAATCCATCCCAAGAAGATAAAGCGGACTCATCTGCAAGTAAAGACCCAGAAAATCTCAAAAAAGAGGATAAACTTGTCTATATTGCTGAATTTAAAGATAAAGAATCTGGAGAAAAAGCAATCAAGGAATTATCTAATCTTAAGGATACAAAAGTTTTATATACTTATGATACGGTTTTTAATGGTGTTGCAATAGAAACAACTCCAGATAATCTGGACAAAATTAAACTAATAGAAGGTATCTCATCGGTTGAACGATCACAAAAAGTCCAGCCAATGATGAATCATGCTAGAAAGGAAATTGGAGTTGAAGAGGCAATTGATTACCTAAAATCTATCAATGCTCCATTTGGTAAAAATTTTGATGGTAGAGGTATGGTCATTTCAAATATCGATACCGGGACAGATTATAGGCATAAGGCCATGAGGATTGATGATGATGCTAAAGGCTCAATGAGATTCAAAAAAGAAGACTTAAAAGGTACTGATAAAAATTTCTGGTTGAGTGATAAAATCCCTCATGCTTTCAATTATTATAATGGTGGTAAAATTACTGTAGAAAAAGCTGATGATGGAAGCGATTATTTTGATCCACATGGAATGCATATTGCAGGGATTCTTGCGGGAAATGATACTGAAAAAGATATTAAAAACTTTAACGGAATAGATGGAATTGCTCCTAATGCACAGATCTTCTCTTATAAAATGTACTCTGACGCAGGATCTGGCTTCGCAGGAGATGAAACAATGTTTCATGCTATTGAAGATTCGATCAAACACAATGTCGATGTTGTTTCAGTATCATCTGGCTTTACAGGAACAGGTCTTGTAGGTGAGAAATATTGGGAAGCTATTAGAGCGTTAAGAAAAGCAGGCATTCCAATGGTTGTAGCTACGGGTAACTATGCGACTTCTGCTTCAAGTTCTTCATGGGATTTAGTGGCAAATAATAATCTGAAAATGACAGATACTGGAAATGTAACGCGAACTGCAGCACATGAAGATGCGATAGCGGTCGCTTCTGCTAAAAATCAGACAGTTGAGTTTGATAAAGTCAACATAGGTGGAGAAAATTTTAAATACAGAAATATAGGGGCCTTTTTCGATAAGAATAAAATCACAACAAATGAAGACGGTTCAAAAGCTCCTAGTAAATTAAATTTTGTATATATAGGCAAGGGTCAAGACCAAGATTTGATAGGATTGGATCTTAAGGGCAAAATTGCAGTAATGGATCGAATTTATACCAAGGATTTAAAAAATGCTTTTAAACGAGCTACGGATAAGGGCGCACGCGCCATTATGGTTGTAAATACTGTCAATTACTACAATAGAGATAATTGGACAGAGCTTCCAGCCATGGGATATGAAGCGGATGAAGGGACTAAAAGTCAAGTATTTTCAATTTCAGGAGATGATGGTGTAAAGTTATGGAACATGATTAATCCTGATAAAAAAACTGAGGTTAAAAGAAATAGTAAGGAAGATTTCAAAGATAAATTGGAGCAATACTATCCAATTGATATGGCAAGCTATAATTCTAATAAACCGAATGTAGGTGACGAAAAAGAGATTGACTTTAAGTTTGCACCTGACACAGACAAAGAATTGTATAAAGAAGATGTCATCGTTCCAGCAGGATCCACATCTTGGGGACCAAGAATAGATTTACTTTTAAAACCCGATGTTTCAGCACCTGGTAAAAACATTAAATCTACTCTCAATGTCATTAATGGGAAATCAACTTATGGCTATATGTCAGGAACTAGTATGGCAACTCCAATCGTAGCAGCTTCTACTGTTTTGATTAGACCGAAGTTAAAGGAAATGCTTGAAAGACCTGTATTGAAAAATCTTGAGGGAGATGACAAAATAGATCTTACAAGTCTTACAAAAATTGCTCTACAAAATACTGCGCGACCGATGATGGATGCAACGTCTTGGAAAGAAAAAAGTCAATACTTTGCATCACCTAGACAACAGGGAGCAGGGCTAATTAATGTGGCCAATGCTTTGAGAAATGAAGTTGTAGCGACTTTCAAAAACAAGGATTCTAAAGGTTTGGTAAACTCTTATGGTTCTATTTCTCTTAAAGAAATAAAAGGAGAAGAAAAATATTTTACAATTAAGCTTCACAATACATCAAACAGACCTTTAACCTTTAAAGTTTCAGCATCAGCGATAACTACAGATGCTCTAACTGATAGACTAAAACTGGATGAAACATATAAAGACGAAAAATCTCCAGATGGGAAGCAAATTGTTCCAGAAATCCACCCAGAAAAAGTCAAAGGAGCAAATATCACATTTGAGCATGATACTTTTACCATAGGAGCAAATTCTAGCTTTGATTTAAATGCGGTTATAAACGTTGGGGAAGCAAAAAACAAAAATAAATTCGTAGAATCATTTATTCATTTTGAGTCAGTGGAAGAAATGGAAGCTCTAAACTCCAATGGGAAGAAAACAAATTTCCAACCTTCTTTATCAATGCCTCTAATGGGATTTGCTGGGGATTGGAACAAAGAACCAATCCTTGATAAATGGGCCTGGGAAGAAGGTTCAAAATCAAAAACAATGGAAGGTTATGATGATGATGGTAAACCAAAAATTCCAGGAACCTTAAATAAGGGAATTGGTGGAGAACATGGTATAGATAAATTTAATCCAGCAGGAGTTATACAAAATAGAAAAGATAAAAATACAACATCACTAGATCAAAATCCAGAATTATTTGCTTTCAATAACGAAGGGATCAACGCACCATCATCAAGTGGTTCTAATATTGCTAAAATTTATCCTTTAGATTCAAATGGAAATCCTCAAGATGCTCAACTTGAGAGAGGATTAACACCTTCTCCACTTGTATTAAGAAGTGCAGAAGAAGGAATGATTTCAATAGTAAATACAAATAAAGAGGGAGAAAATCAAAGAGACTTAAAAGTCATTTCGAGAGAACACTTTGTTAAAGGAATTTTAAACTCTAAAAGAAATGATGCAAAGGGAATCAAATCTTCTAAGCTAAAAGTTTGGGGCGACTTGAAATGGGATGGACTCATCTATAATCCTAGAGGGAAAGAAGAAAATGCACCAGAAAGCAAGGATACCAAAGATCCAGCTACTAGGATAAGAGGTCAATTTGAACCGATTGCGGAAGGTCAATATTTCTATAAATTTAAATATAGATTAACTAAAGATTACCCATGGCAGGTTTCCTATATTCCTGTAAAAATTGATAACACAGCTCCTAAGATTGTTTCAATTGATTTTTCAAACCCTGAAAAAATTAAGTTGATTACAAAGGATACTTATCACAAGGTAAAAGATCAATACAAGAATGAAACCCTATTTGCGAGAGATCAGAAAGAACATCCTGAAAAATTTGACGAGATTGCAAACGAAGTTTGGTATGCCGGCGCCGCTCTGGTTAATGAAGATGGAGAAGTTGAGAAAAATCTTGAAGTAACTTATGCAGGTGAGGGTCAAGGAAGAAATAGGAAACTTGACAAAGACGGAAATACCATTTATGAAATTAATGGTGCAGGAGATTTAAGAGGAAAAATCATTGAAGTCATTGCACTAGATGGCTCTAGCAATTTCACAAAGATTCATAGAATTAAATTTGCTGATCATGCTGATGAAAAGGGGATGATTTCCTATTATCTAGTAGATCCTGATCAAGATTCATCTAAATACCAAAAACTTGGCGAGATTGCCGAATCTAAATTTAAAAATTTAGAAAATAGAAAAGAGGATAGTCTTAAAAAAGATACAACTGAAGTAGAACATCATCAAGAAAATGAAGAATCTATCGAAGAAAAATCTAGCTTGACTATTCATAAAACGATTTCAACAATTAGAGAGTTTGAAAGTAAAGACTTGAAGAAACTCATTAAAAAGAAATTTAGAGAAGTTGATGACTTTACAAGTGAAACTGGTAAGAGGACAGAAGAATACGATTATAAATACGATGATAAGGGAAATATCATTGCTTATGACGATGGTAGTGCCTTAGAATATGAAACTGAAAAACTTGACGAAATAAAATCAAAAATTTATGGTGTTCTAAGCCCGTCTAAAGATGGACACTTTGAAATTCTTGGAAAGATAAGTAATGTTTCTAAAAATGCCAAGGTATATTATGGAAATAATTATAAATCTATAGAAATCAAAACGACCAAGTATGATTCCCACTCAAAAACGATGACATTTGATTTATACGCTAATATTAATGATATTGTGGATGGATTAGCTTTTGCAGGAGATATGAGATTCTTTGTTAAAGATGATGATCAGATAAAAGCCGAAACGAAGATTAGAATGCCTGAAAAAAATAAGGAAACTAAAACAGAATATCCCTATGCATCAAGTTATGGGAATGTAATAGAATTAGGAGAAGGAGATCTTTCAAAAAATAAACCAAACAATTTAACTGAAATGGAATCTGGTAAAATCTATTCTGATTCAGAAAAACAACAATATCTATTAAAGGATAATATCATTCTGAGAAAAGGCTATGCACTAAAAGTGACTACCTATAATCCTGGAAAAACGGATATGTTAGAAGGAAATGGAGTCTATAGCAAGGAAGATATAGCAAAAATACAAAAGGCCAATCCTAATCTAAGAGCCTTATCAGAAAAAATAATTTATGCTGATAGTAGAAATGTTGAAGATGGAAGAAGTACTCAATCAGTATTAATGTCGGCTTTGGACGGCTTTAACATTGTAAGGTATCAAGTGTTTAGATTTAAAATGAACGATAAAGGGGAGGCAATCGATAAAGATGGAAATCTTGTAACAGATCCTTCTAAACTTGTATTATTCGGTAAAGATGATAAAGAGTACACTGGAGAGGATAAGTCCAATGTAGAAGCTATAAAAGAAGATGGCTCTACGTTATTTATTGATGCAAAACCAGTAAACCTTTCAATGGACAAGAACTACTTTAATCCATCTAAATCTAATAAAATTTATGTACGAAATCCAGAATTTTATTTAAGAGGTAAGATTTCTGATAAGGGTGGTTTTAACTGGGAGTTGAGAGTTAATGAATCTGTTGTAGATAATTATTTAATCTACGGAGATTTACACATTGATAACACTAGAGATTTTAACGTTAAGCTTAATGTTAAAGACGGTGACATCATGGACTGGGGAATGAAAGACTATAAAGCAAACGGATTCCCAGATAAGGTAACAGATATGGATGGAAATGTTTATCTTCAAACTGGCTATAGCGATTTGAATGCGAAAGCGGTTGGAGTACACTATCAATTTTTATATGATAATGTTAAACCAGAAGTAAACATTGATCCTAAGGGAAATACTAGTATTGAATATGCTGATGGAAAATCTATTGTCTTTAACATCAATGATAAAAGAAGTAATGGATTCGATGGTGAGATTCAAGACAAACATATTTATGTAAATGGAAAAGAATACAAATCATTTGATGATATTAAACAACTAACAGATAAGACACTAAACATTAAGATTCTTGTAAAAGATTTTGCAAGAAATACGACCGTAAAAGAATTCATTTTAAACAAAGATACGGGAGAGGTGAGCGAATTAAAACCTCAGATGGTAACTGTGACCATTCAAAATGGAAAAGAAATGAGTTCTAAGATAGTGTCGGAAGAAGATTTCATTTTACCTGTCTATGAGGGTGAATTAGAAAAAGGCTATCAATTTGATGGCTGGGAAATTTCTGGTGTCGAAGGGAAAAAAGATGCTGGTTATGTTATTAATCTATCAAAAGATACCCTTATAAAACCTGTATTCAAGAAAATAGAGGAGAAAAAGGAAGAGGAAAATAAACCTACTTTTGATGTATCCAAAAAGAAAGATAAGGTGCAAGCAAATCATAATCAATTAGATGAAAGTCACAGAAAAGAGGATTTACAAAGAGAAAATCATTCACACAAATCTGATTCAACTAAAGATGTCAAAACTACAGTTCCTGTACAAGTAAATTATAGTCAATTAGATGAAAGTCAAAGATCTGATTCAACTAAGGATGTTACAGCTACAGTTCCTGATAAAAATGATAAAAACTTTGAAAATAAGAAAGAAGTTTATCTTAATGAACCAGAGAATATAGCTAATAAACATACCAATATTGATAGTAAATCAACTACTAACAATGATAGGTTGCCAAAAACCGGAACAGTTAGCGAAGTCTTCACGTCATTAGTTGCCGGAATAATGTTTACTGTAGGTGCATTTCTTGGATTGAAGAAAAAAGATCAAGATTAAGAAAAAGCTATAGAAAAATGGTTTGTGTACTGAGATTAGATAGTGTGATGATGAAACAATTTTGTGAAAATAGCTATTTATAACTCAATTATTTAGTTTACTTTACTATTGATACTCTTTTTGGATTTATTAATGGACTTAGTTTCGACAACTAATGAATTGATTGCGAGGGTTAGTATTGACAATATTGGTCACATTGATTAGAAAATATAGTCTATCAAAATTTAAAGGCTAATAGAGGTGATGAGACAATTTCAAGGAATTAAGTAGCGTTTGGTTGCTTAATTCCTTTTTATTTGGAAGGAAGTTTTTTACCTGATTCCTTATTTTATCGCTATTATTCAACCACTTAGACCGATATAGAGACCAGATAGGCAAAAGAACTTGTTCTTGAAATTTACCTCTGCTATAATGATTTGTGTAAGGGACGTGAGGTATCAATATCAGATAACTCAAGTTCCTAAAAAAGAAATTGGAGATAAAGAAATGAAAAAATTATTGGGGCTTGTATTTTTAGTAGCAGCAGCGACAGTAGTGTATTTTGGTTCTGTTGGCTGGCCAAGTTTGGACATTAACCTCTGGTCATTGATTCCGGTAGGCTTGTTCCTCTTTTTCACTCTAGAGAATCTTTTGAAAAAGGATTACAAGGCTAGTCTGATGTGTTTGATTATTGCCTTTATTATTGCGAATGCAATTTTGGACCTTTTGCCAATTTCAAGTGGCTTGGTGATTGGAGCAGGTGTGCTAGCTTGTGTAGGTATTGGCTATCTATTTCCTGATAAAGAAGGAAAATAATACTCTTCGAAAATCTCTTCAAACTACGTCAGCTTCCATTTGAAACCTCAAAACAGTGTTTTGAGCTGACTTCGTCAGTTCTATCTACAACCTAAAAGCAGTGCTTTGAGCAACCTGCGGCTAGCTTCCTAGTTTGCTTTTTGATTTTCATTGAGTATAAGAATTATTAAAAAAGATATAAAGAAAAAAACACTTCAATCATTGTATTTTAGTTTGATTGAGGTGTTTTCGATTTAGTTTTTTATTTCTGAGCCATCAATTCAACAATCATCTCGATATACATAACAAGGGTTAATAAGAATCCTGCACGCCAGAAGAATTTGATGAATTTAGGATAGTAAAAGCTACGTTTTTTCAGAAGGAAGAAAAAAACGAGAATAATGGCTAGGAGTGAGAGGGCTAGGCCCAGTCTAGGGAGGAAATTATGGGTAAAGGTTTTAGCTGTAATAAGGTAATATTCAAATACCAAGACTGGAAAAGCCAAATCCGCAAAATTTCGTCCTAGTTTTTTTAATCTAAAAAGTTTGGTTATGATAATGCAGACGACCAAGGTCAGTATCAATAATAAAATAGATGCTAATTTCATTAAAATCATACCCATATTGTATCATAAAAAAAGGCTAATGGAAACGAGAAACAGAGGAATTTATAGGAAAGTCAGGCTTTTGAGATTGTGGGTGATTTTTGTTATAATGAAAGTTATGAAATCTTATAATACCTTGAATGATTATTATCGAAAACTCTTTGGCGAAAAGACCTTTAAAGTCCCTATTGATGCGGGGTTTGACTGTCCCAATCGTGATGGGACTGTGGCTCATGGAGGCTGTACTTTTTGTACGGTTTCAGGTTCTGGAGATGCCATTGTGGCACCGGATGCGCCTATCCGTGAGCAATTTTATAAGGAAATTGACTTCATGCATCGTAAGTGGCCAGAGGTTCAGAAGTATCTGGTTTATTTTCAAAATTTTACCAACACCCATGAAAAGGTGGAAGTCATCCGAGAGCGCTATGAGCAGGCTATCAACGAGCCAGGTGTAGTAGGAATCAATATCGGAACGCGCCCAGACTGTTTACCAGATGAAACTATTGAATATTTGGCTGAGTTATCGGAGCGAATGCATGTGACGGTTGAATTGGGCTTGCAGACCACTTTTGAAGTAACCTCTGACTTGATTAACCGTGCCCATTCCTATGAATTGTACGTGGAAACGGTCAAGCGTTTGAGAAAGTATCCTAAGATTGAGATTGTTTCCCATCTGATCAATGGACTTCCTGGTGAAACCCATGAGATGATGCTTGAAAATGTCCGCCGCTGTGTCACCGATAACGATATTCAAGGAATTAAACTGCACTTGCTTCACCTGATGACCAATACGCGTATGCAACGGGACTACCACGAGGGACGTTTGCAGTTGATGAGCCAGGACGAATATGTAAAGGTCATCTGCGACCAATTGGAAATCATTCCCAAACATATTGTCATCCATCGAATCACAGGAGATGCACCTAGAGATATGCTGATTGGTCCTATGTGGAGCCTCAATAAATGGGAAGTTCTCAACAGTATTGAGATGGAGATGCGACGTCGTGGAAGTGTTCAAGGATGCAAGGCTATAAAACAGGAGTTTGAAAATGAAAAGACCACTTGAGATGGCACATGATTTTTTGGCTGAGGTAGTGACAAAAGAGGATATCGTAGTGGATGCGACTATGGGAAATGGTCATGACACGCTTTTTCTAGCCAAGCTGGCTAAGCAAGTCTATGCTTTTGATATTCAGGAACAAGCCTTGGAAAAGACGCAAGAGCGTTTGGACCATGCTAGAATGACAAATGCCCAGTTAATCTTGCAAGGCCATGAGACACTGGACCAGTTTGTGACAGAAGCCAAGGCAGGAATTTTCAATCTGGGCTATTTGCCATCAGCTGATAAGTCTGTCATCACCCAACCTCAGACGACTATTGAAGCCTTAGAAAAGCTGTGTCATTTGCTTGTCAAAGGGGGACGGATTGCTATCATGATCTACTATGGTCATGAAGGAGGCGACCTCGAGAGGGATGCTGTCTTGGATTTTGTTAGCCAGTTGAACCAACAAGAGTACACAGCTGCTATTTACCGAACTTTAAACCAAGTCAACAACCCACCATTTTTAGTAATGATTGAAAAATTAGAGAGATATAGACATGGATAAACAATACCTACGTGAAAAGCTGGATGCCATGCGCCAGAATTTTGTTGAATCAACCCACCACGAACGAGCAGTAGGTGTGTTAGACCAAGCGCATATGAGCAAAAAAATGCTTAAAATCAAGAAAAAATTAGTTGCTCTTGAAATGGAACGGTGCCAGAGAAAAATTGAGCACAAGGATTGTTCCAAGATTGACCAAAAAATCAAAGAGCAGAAGGAGATTTTTGAATTCTGTTGTAAAAAAGATTAAGGAGGACGTGCGTGGAATTACTGATTTACCTCATCCTATTTTTACTGGTTTTGATTGTCTCTAGTACAACCAATAAGCTCCTGCCCTTTTTACCTCTTCCTTTGGTGCAAATTCTTTTGGGAATTGTGATTGGTCTCTTTTTACCCAATACCGACTTTCATCTCAATACAGAGTTGTTTTTGGCACTGGTTATTGGGCCCTTGCTTTTCCGAGAGTCGGAAGAAGCGGATATTACGGCTATTTTAAAACACTGGCGAATCATTGTTTATCTCATATTTCCAGTGATTTTCATCTCGACCCTGAGTTTGGGAGGTTTGGCCCATCTTCTTTGGCTCAGTCTTCCCTTGGCGGCTTGCTTGGCTGTTGGGGCAGCCCTTGGGCCTACGGACTTGGTGGCCTTTGCCTCTCTTTCGGAACGCTTTAGCTTTCCTAAGCGCGTGTCCAATATTCTTAAAGGTGAAGGACTCTTGAATGATGCTTCTGGTTTGGTTGCCTTTCAGGTTGCCTTGACAGCCTGGACAACTGGAGCCTTTTCCCTTGGGCAAGCGAGTAGTTCGCTCATCTTTTCAATCCTAGGCGGTTTTTTAATTGGATTTGTAACAGCAATGACTAACCGTTTCCTACATAGCTTCTTGCTGAGTGTGAGAGCAACGGATATTGCCAGCGAACTTTTATTAGAATTGAGTTTGCCTCTGGTGACCTTCTTCCTAGCAGAAGAAGTCCACGTTTCAGGGATTATTGCCGTTGTAGTTGCTGGGATTTTAAAGGCAAGCCGTTTTAAGAAAATTACGCTCCTCGAAGCACAAGTGGATACAGTAACCGAGACGGTTTGGCATACAGTGAATTTTATGCTGAACGGTTCTGTCTTTGTGATTTTAGGGATGGAGTTGGAAATGATAGCAGAACCTATCTTGACCAATTCAATCTATAATTCCTTACTTTTATTGGTATCTCTTATAGCCCTTACATTTGTCCTCTTTGCCATTCGTTTTGTCATGATTTATGGCTATTATGCCTATAGGACTAGACGTCTCAAGAAAAAGCTAAATAAGTATATGAAGGACATGCTTCTTTTGACTTTCTCAGGTGTCAAGGGAACCGTGTCGATTGCTACGATCCTTCTGATACCAAGTAATCTAGAACAGGAGTATCCTCTCTTGCTTTTCCTTGTCGCAGGTGTGACGCTTGTAAGCTTTTTAACAGGTCTCGTAGTCTTGCCTCATCTTTCTGATGAACAGGAAGAAAGTAAGGACTATCTCATGCATATCGCCATTTTGAATGAAGTAACGATAGAGTTGGAAAAAGAGTTGGAAGATACCAGAAATAAGCTCCCTCTCTATGCAGCCATTGACAATTACCATGGACGAATAGAGAATCTTATCTTGAGTCAAGAAAATAAGGGGGCTCAAGAAGACTGGGAGGCCTTGAAACTTCTCATCCTCAGTATTGAAAGTGATGGTTTAGAACAGGCTTACGAAGAGGAAAAGATGAGTGAGCGTGCCTATCGAGTTTACCAACGTTATTTGAAAAACATGGAACAAAGTATCAATCGTAAGTTCGCGTCACGATTGACCTATTATTTCCTTGTTTCCTTGCGGATTTTACGTTTTCTCCTGCATGAAGTTTTTACCTTAGGTAAGACCTTCCGTAGTTGGAAAAATGAAGAATCACAGAAACTTAGAGCCCTTGACTATGATCAAATAGCAGAGCTCTATCTAGAAAATACAGAGATAATTATCGAAAGTCTGGAGAACCTTAAAGGGGTTTATAAGAGTTCTTTAATCAGCTTCATGCAGGATTCTCGTCTCCGAGAAACAGCTATCATCACCAGTGGTGCCTTTGTCGAACGGGTTATCAATCGTGTTAAACCCAACAATATCGATGAAATGCTGAGAGGCTATTATCTGGAGCGCAAGTTGATTTTCGAATATGAAGAAAAACGATTGATTACGACCAAGTATGCCAAGAAGTTACGACAAAATGTAAATAACCTAGAAAACTATTCCTTGAAGGAAGCTGCCAATACCCTCCCTTATGATATGGTGGAATTGGTAAGAAGAAATTAATCAAGAGTGTAAGTGAAGGAGTGTGATATGAAGAAGTGGTGGAAAGAGCTGACAGACAAACCTTTAGTAAAAGCTTTTTTGCATTATTATCAAGCCTCAGATAGTGAATTGACTAGTGTCGCAGTAGCCTACTATTGGTTGATTTCAATTTTCCCCCTGCTTTTGGTGGTGGTCAATATCCTCCCCTATTTTCAGATTCCAGTTTCCAATTTTTTAAAGGTTGTCAATGAATTTTTGCCGGATACGGTCTATGATGTGGTCGCAAAGATTATTACAGAAGTACTGACTCAACCGTCAACGGGCTTGTTAAGTTTTGCGGTTTTGTCAGCCCTCTGGACCTTTTCAAAATCCATGAATTTCCTACAGAAAGCCTTTAATAAAGCTTACGGAGTAGCAAAAAATCGTGGGATGATTTCTCATCAACTCATGAGTTTGTTTGTCAGTTTTGGTCTGCAGATTCTCTTTGCCTTAGCTCTTTTTCTGAGTGTCTTTGGCCGTATGCTCCTCAACCTTGTCAAAAGCTATTGGAATTCGGATAGTCCTCTCTTTGATTATCTGCAAGACCTCACAGGTCCCTTGATCTATGCCTTGATTTTTGCCATCTTGGTCATGCTTTATTATTTTCTGCCTAATGTCAAGGTGCGAAGGATTCGCTCTGTATTGCCAGGTAGTGCCTTTGTCTTATTGACTCTGGCCTTACTACTCAATATCTTTTCAGTCTATATCAATAATTATGTCAATCACCTAGTGGACGTCCGCTTTTTCAGTTCCGTCGTCGTGGTGGTCATGATGTTCTGGTTTATTCTCATCGCTAAGATTTTGATTGTCGGTGCGGTGATCAATGCCAGTGTTCAGAGCTTGAAAGATAAGGGCTTGAGAACAGACTAATTCTTTATCCATAACAAAACGCATACTATCAAGGTTTTATTGCCTGATAATATGCGCTTTTTGATTGTGAAAATTAGTAGATAAACATGGCATCGCCAAAACTAAAGAAGCGGTAGTGTTCTTGAATGGCATGGTGATAAGCGTCTAAGACTAATTCACGGCCAGCAAAGGCAGAAACCAACATAACCAGAGTTGATTTTGGCAGGTGGAAGTTGGTTGAGAAGGCATCCACGACCTTCCATTCATAGCCAGGTTTGATAAAGATATTGGTCCAGCCAGAATCTGCTTGGATTTTCCCATTAAATTTGGAACCAATAGTCTCCAAGGTGCGGATAGAAGTGGTTCCGACAGCGATGACACGGCCTCCATTTTCCTTGACAGATCGAAGAGTGGTAGCAGCTTCCTCAGAAAGTTGGTAGAATTCTGAGTGCATTTCATGTTCGTCCAGATTGTCAACTGAAACGGGTCTAAAGGTTCCGAGTCCGACATGAAGAGTCAGATAGACTAGATGAACTCCTTTAGCTTGGATTTCTGCCAGCAGTTCTTTGGTGAAGTGAAGACCAGCAGTAGGTGCAGCAGCAGAGCCACTTTCCTTGGCGTAAACGGTTTGATAGCGTTCACGGTCATCCAGTTTTTCATGGATATAAGGTGGTAATGGCATTTCTCCCAGACTTTCCAAAACTTCTAGGAAAATTCCTTGGTATTCAAAGCGGACAATGCGGCCCCCGTGAGTCAATTCTTCCGTAACAACAGCGCTGAGACGACCATCACCAAAGCTAACACGAGTACCGACCTTGAGGCGTTTGGCAGGTTTAGCCAGAACCTCCCACTCATCTCCAGCAGTGTTTTTGAGCAGGAGAAGCTCTACATGGCCTCCAGTTTCTTCCTTTTGACCATAGAGGCGGGCAGGGAGAACTCGGGTGTCGTTCATGACAAGGGCATCACCAGGTTCCAGCATATCAATAATAGAGTGGAAGTGTTTGTCCTGCATTTCTCCCGTCTCACGGTTGACGATGAGGAGTTTAGAGGCATCTCGTTTTTCAAGGGGTGTTTGGGCAATCAATTCTTCAGGCAAGTGGAAATCAAAATCAGCTGTATTCATATATCTGTTCATTCTTTCTAAGTTCTAATCCTATCCATTATAACATGTTTCAAGTATAGTCGCTCTTTTTTTAGAAATTAAATCGTTTTCACTTGACAAAAATTGGTCTATACCATATAATAAATATAGACAGAAATGGAGGATGAAAAGATGAAAGTTATTAAAGTTGAAAACCAAGTTGAAGGTGGAAAAGTAGCTTTTGAGATTTTGAAGGAAAAATTGGCCAACGGCGCTCAAACCCTAGGACTTGCGACAGGAAGTAGCCCACTTGAATTTTACAAGGAAATTGTTGAAAGCGACCTTGATTTTTCAAATCTAACCAGTGTCAACCTTGATGAGTATGTAGGCCTTGATGGCGACAATCCTCAGTCTTACCGTCACTTCATGCAAGAAAACTTGTTCAACCAAAAACCATTTAAAGAAAGTTTCTTGCCTCGTGGGGTTAAGGATCATGCTGAAGCTGAAGTTGAACGCTACAACCAAATTTTGGCTGACCATCCAGTTGACCTGCAAATCTTGGGAATTGGTCGCAATGGACATATCGGATTTAATGAACCTGGTACTCCTTTTGACAGTCAAACGCATCTAGTCGAACTGGACCAGTCTACTATTGAAGCCAATGCGCGCTTTTTTGACAAGATTGAAGACGTCCCAACCCAAGCCATTTCAATGGGGATTAAAAACATTTTGGATGCCAAGTCAATCCTTCTCTTTGCTTACGGTGAGTCGAAAGCAGAAGCCATTGCCGGAACCGTGTCTGGCCCAGTGACTGAGAGCCTACCAGCAAGTAGCCTACAAAACCACCCAGATGTGACCATTATTGCAGATGCTGAAGCGCTCAGCTTGCTTGAAAAATAAAAAACGAACCCCTTCAGTTTCTTCTATCTGAGTGCTTTAAACTCTTGTATAAATGGAAGAAAAAATAAAAATTAAACCGCATTTTTTCTTGACAATTATTCCTTTTACGTGTAAAATAGAATAGATCTTGAACTTGAAGGGAGTGAAAAAAATGTCTAAAACAGTAGTACGTAAGAATGAATCTCTTGACGACGCACTTCGTCGTTTCAAACGTGCGGTTACTAAAGCTGGTACTCTTCAAGAAACACGCAAACGTGAATTCTATGAAAAACCTTCTGTAAAACGTAAACGTAAATCAGAAGCAGCTCGTAAACGTAAAAAATTCTAATTAGAAATGAAAGGCTGGAGAAATCTAGTCCTTTTTCTTTTAATACTCTTCGAAAATCTCTTCAAACCACGTCAACGTCGCCTTGCCGTAGATATGGTTACTGACTTCGTCAGTTTCATCTACAACCTCAAAGCAGTGCTTTGAGCTGACTTCGTCAGTTCCATCTACAACCTCAAAACGGTGTTTTGAGCAACCTGCGGCTAGTTTCCTAGTTTGCTCTTTGATTTTCATTGAGTATAAATAAATACTCCAAAGCCTGCAAAAATCTGAAACTTCCTCCCACAATTTGATATAATAGTAAAAAGAACTCGATTGAAGGAGGAAATGATGTCGGTTTTAGTAAAAGAAGTGATTGAAAAGCTTAGACTAGACATTGTCTATGGCGAACCAGCATTGCTTGAAAAGGAAATCAATACAGCGGATATTACGCGACCTGGTCTTGAAATGACAGGCTATTTTGACTACTACACGCCAGAGCGGATCCAGCTCTTGGGGATGAAGGAGTGGTCTTATCTGATCAGCATGCCTTCCAACAGCCGTTATGAAGTTTTGAAAAAAATGTTTTTACCTGAGACACCTGCGGTCATTGTTGCCCGTGGTTTGGTGGTTCCAGAGGAGATGTTAAAGGCAGCCAGAGAATGTAAGATTGCCATTTTAACCAGCCGTACGGCTACTAGTCGTTTGTCTGGAGAGTTATCTAGCTATCTGGATTCACGTTTAGCAGAACGTACCAGTGTTCATGGTGTTTTGATGGATATCTATGGGATGGGTGTCTTGATTCAAGGCGATAGTGGTATCGGTAAGAGTGAGACAGGTTTAGAGCTTGTCAAACGTGGTCACCGCTTGGTAGCTGATGACCGGGTCGATATCTTTGCCAAGGATGAGATTACTCTTTGGGGTGAACCGGCTGAAATCTTGAGACACCTGATTGAAATTCGTGGGGTTGGGATTATCGATGTTATGAGCCTCTACGGTGCCAGTGCTGTCAAGGACTCTTCACAAGTTCAGCTGGCTGTTTATTTGGAAAATTACGATACACATAAGACCTTTGATCGTCTGGGAAACAATGCAGAGGAACTTGAAATTTCTGGCGTTGCTATTCCTCGTATCCGCATCCCAGTTAAAACAGGTCGGAATATCTCTGTTGTGATTGAGGCAGCTGCCATGAATTATCGTGCCAAGGAAATGGGCTTTGATGCGACCCGTTTGTTCGAAGAACGCTTGACAAATCTCATTGCTCAAAACGAGGTGCCTAATGCTTGATCCAATTGCTATTCATCTTGGCCCTCTAGCCATTCGTTGGTATGCCTTGTGTATTGTGACAGGCTTGATTCTTGCGGTTTATTTGACTATGAAAGAAGCGCCTAGAAAGAAGATCATACCAGACGATATCTTAGATTTTATCTTGATAGCCTTTCCTCTGGCTATTTTAGGGGCTCGTCTCTACTATGTTATTTTCCGTTTTGATTATTATAGTCAGAATGTCGGAGAGATTTTTGCCATTTGGAATGGTGGTTTGGCTATTTACGGTGGTTTAATTACCGGGGCTCTTGTCCTCTATATCTTTGCTGATCGTAAGCTCATCAATACTTGGGATTTTCTAGATATCGCGGCGCCTAGCGTCATGATTGCTCAAAGTCTGGGACGCTGGGGAAATTTCTTTAACCAAGAAGCCTACGGAGCTGCAGTGGATAATCTGGATTATCTACCTGGCTTCATCCGTGACCAGATGTATATCGAGGGGAGCTACCGTCAACCGACCTTCCTTTATGAGTCTCTATGGAATCTACTTGGTTTTGCCTTGATTTTGATTGCCAGACGAAAATGGAAGAGCCTCAGACGAGGTCATATCACTGCCTTTTATTTGATTTGGTATGGTTTTGGTCGTATGGTCATCGAAGGCATGCGGACAGATAGCCTCATGTTCTTTGGACTTCGAGTGTCTCAATGGCTATCATTTGTCCTTATCGGTCTCGGTATTTTTATCATTCTATATCAAAATCGAAAGAAGGCCCCTTACTATGTTACAGAGGAGGAAAACTAAATGTTAGAAGTTGCATATATTCTTGTAGCCCTTGCTTTGATTGTATTTTTAGTGTATCTAATCATTACTGTACAAAAGCTTGGACGTGTTATCGATGAAACAGAAAAGACGATTAAAACCTTAACTTCAGATGTGGATGTGACCTTACATCATACCAATGAATTGCTGGCTAAGGTTAATGTCTTGGCAGATGATATCAATGTCAAGGTGGCAACGATTGATCCACTCTTTAGTGCTGTTGCAGATTTATCTCTATCTGTTTCAGACCTCAATGACCATGCGCGTGTCTTGAGCAAGAAAGCTTCATCAGCAGGTTCAAAAACACTCAAGACTGGTGCAAGTCTGTCAGCTCTTCGTCTTGCAAGTAAATTTTTTAAAAAATAAAAAAGGAGAATCCTTATGGGAAAATTATCCTCAATCCTTTTAGGAACCGTTTCAGGTGCAGCTCTTGCCTTGTTTTTAACAAGTGACAAGGGCAAACAAGTTTGCAGTCAGGCTCAAGATTTTCTAGATGATTTGAGAGAAGATCCTGAGTATGCCAAGGAGCAGGTCTGTGAAAAACTGACAGAAGTCAAGGAACAGGCTACAGATTTTGTTCTTAAAACCAAAGAACAGGTTGAGTCAGGTGAAATCACTGTGGACAGTGTACTTGCTCAAGCCAAATCATGTGCCCGTCAAGCAACAGAAGTCTCAAAAGAACAATTCAACAATCTCAAGGAACAATGGCAAGAAAAGGCCGAAACTCTTGATGAATCAGAAGAGATTGTGATTGATATCGAAGAAGAAAAAATCTAGATTTGACAGAGTTGGATAAAAAATTCAATAGTAGTCGCAAATTTAGTAAATTGTATAAGATAAAACGCATAGTATTGAGGACTGTAAATGCCTGATATTATGCGTTTTTTTGTTTTTAAAGACTATTTGACAAATCTTTGTTTAAAATACATGAGTGTTATGATTTTTTATGGTATAATGGCAGTGTTAGAAGTAAAATATTTACATTTTTTTATATTTTAGCAACATTAAGCAATCCATTTTTCTATGATTAGAAATCAATGTGGTAGTTTATGATAAGGTGGAGGAAAAGCTCTAAAATTTTAGTCAAGAAGCGATTTAGTATTTTGTCAAGGGAAAATATTAGAACCCTCTATTTTATAAAAAATAGTTAGAAAGAAAGTTTGTAAAATGAAAGATATTTTTAATAAACGTCAACGTTTTTCGATTCGAAAGTTTTCTGTTGGAGTGGCTTCTGTATTAATAGGAGTTGCCTTATTTACACCATCCCAGGGAGTGCTTGCTTCTACGGGAAATAATTTGGCAACAGAGATAGGGGCTAATGCTGAAAGAGGGAATTCGATCCCTACTGTGGAGAACAAAGAAGAGGCTCAAAGTTCGCCAGAAAATCGAGGTGATATTTCCAGTCCAGCCCCAAAAGATATTCCAATGATATCTACAAGAACTACAGAACTTGAGACATCTGGGAATAAAGAAAATAATAGCTTGACCACAAGGATTTCCGTAGCGGGTGAAGACAGATCAAGTACTCCAGCGGTGAGAGCAGCATCCAATCCTTCCGAGATTAAAAAATATGAATTGACTGAGGAAGATGCTAAAAAAATCAAAGCAGGAATAATCGGTTCAGAAGGTGATAAGTATGATAGCCTATTACTAGATGGACCTGAGTTGAAGCCGAATGATTATACAGATGAGGATTATCTAAGTAATAAAGATGAAATTTATATTTATGAAAAAGGCGGGAAAAAGTATGTAGGATATAATAGTCATCCGTTACTAGAAGATACTGATGGTGATGGTATTATTGACAGTAAAGAAAAGCCAGATGAAAAATTAAAATGGAATGTAAGTGAACGTGATATGATTATGTTCATGGAATTGTCCTACCGTAATGATGATTATATTGATAAAGTTTTAAATCATAAGAAGCAATTAAAAGAGGCGGACTTATATAAAAAGAATGGTGATACAAAACCACGCTATGAATATATGATGATGAATAGGGAATTAGCTCCTTATTGGAAAAGAAAGAAAAGTTATCATACATCTAGCGGACTAGATGCAGTGTTATTTGAAACAAAGAGTGATTTTCCGTTTTTACCAAATGGGACTGCTCAAGTATTAGCGTTTCGAGGAACAAGTGGTGGTAACGATATTGTGGCTGATGCAGTACTTGGAACAGGTAGCAATCCTCAGCAAGGGAAAGATGCAGAAGAAATTATGCGTGAATTAGCTAAGGATAATAGCATCACCAATCTTTATCTGACAGGACATTCTTTAGGAGGATATTTGGTTCAGCGTGCCATGGTTGAGGCCTATCAGTTGGCCTATTCTGACAGTAGATACCTTATTCCTAAAGAACAGTTGGCTTATAGAAACTTTTATGATAATGTATTAAAAAAAGGAACAACATTTAATGCTCCAAAAGTAAGGACAGGTCTTTTCTCCTCATCTGAATTTTGGCAAAAAGGTTTAGATAGTAAAAAAATAGCTCAGTCTGGGAAAATGAGACATTATATAGTTAATAACGATTCTACTATAGGAAAAAGTGTCAGTAATGATAGTGATGTTGTCATAAATGTTGGGAATACAAAAGGGGGTCATAGTTCACGTTCTTATTTTGAAAATGATATGATTAATAGACGACGAGAGTTTATTTCTGGGAAACGAATTTCCTTAGATGGAATAGGTTTTCAAAATCCTAAGATTGCTACAGCTAAGTCTCTAGAAAAAGTTGGCGAAACTGTTGTATATAGCAAACACGGAGATGACATCATTAAGTCAACAACTGTGAGTATGAAAGATCCTGATACAGGACAGATTACTAAAAATACACTTGATGAAATGTTTAAGAAAGATGGAGCTAAGGACAAAGTAGAAACAACAGAAATCCCATCATCTAAGAAATACGTAAAAGATGATACACGCGAAAAAGGACAAGCTAATGTTGAAGTACCTGGAAAAACCGGAGAACAGACGGTAACAACAACTTATAGTGTCAATCCTAAAACTGGAGATCTTATTGAACATGTAGGACAACCAGTAGTTAAGAAACCGGCAACAGAAACAGTTGTCAAAGTCGCAGCCAAGGATGAAGTAGAATACATTAAAAAAGGAGCCGACGTTGTTAAGAAGACAACAAGCTACACAGTAAACTCAAAAACTGGCAGTCTTACTTCGACTGAGAAGGAAGAAGTAGTCAATAGAGGTGGCGCGAGGGATATAGTTGAGTATAGTTCAGTTGAACCCACACCAGTTTATTTAAAAGATGTGAACAGTCCAAAAGGTACTAATACCGTTCAATTTCCAGGGAAAGCAGGACAAACTAAAGTCACCACAACCTATAGCGTAAATCCAGTAAATGGAACCCTAACTCCATCAAAAGGCGAACCAGAAGTCGTATATAGACCAATAGCTAGAGTTGTGAAAGTGGGAGCGAAGGATAAAGTAGTAGAAACGCCAATTGAACCTGAAGTTGAGTATGTTAAAGATGTTGAAAAAAACTTCGGTACACCATCTCATCGTACTGAGGGTAAAAAAGGTAAAACGGTTACTACAACCACTTACGATGTAGATTCAAACGATGGTCATATCACAGAACACGTTGGCAACCCAGTAGTCACCCCAGCAGGTAAGACAATTGTTAAAGTTGGTGCGAAAACTAAGGTTGAACGTAATAAGGATGACCAAGGTCGCGATGTGATTGATACCACTACCTATGAAGTTAATCCAAAAACAGGTAAGGTAACTCCAACAACCGTGCGAACTTATGGGAAAACGAAAGAACCAACAGTTGAGAAGAGAGTAGTACCATCACCTGTTGTCTATGAAAAAGACGAGAGTCGTGACAAAGATTCAGAACCAGTTAGAAAAGAAGGAACTCCTGGAGAAGAAACGATTACCACAACGTACACAGTAGATCCTAAGACAGGAGCTATTACTCCAACAGTAGGCAAGCCAGTTCGTACGAAAGAACCAACTAATACTATTGTCAAAGTCGCAGCGAAGGATAAAGTAGAAACAACAGTAATCCCATCACCTAAGAAATATGTGAAAGATGATACACGCGCCAAAGATCAACCAAATGTGGAAGAGGCAGGCCAAGCAGGATCACGCACAGTAACCACTACTTACGAAGTAAATCCAGCAGATGGAACCATTACAGAAACAGTAG
>NZ_JAPVZI010000014.1:0-50742 GCF_041432315.1 Streptococcus sp. 27098_8_76
CTTACTACTGTTGATGCTCCTGGTGTTGCTGTTTTAGGTGCTTTGGGAATTACCACAGCATCACTCATATCTGACGTGGTTTCCCTTGTTGTAAAAGTATTTCCATATGCATCTCTAGGAGGTATTCCACCCTGTGCAATATTTTTAACGGTAATTCGATCATTTTCTCTCAGTGCACTAGTTGGTGTCCACGTTGCCTGTCCATTTGTTGCATTTACTACAGTTTGCTTTTGCCCATTAAGATAAAATTCAACTTTGCTTATAGATGTATTCGCAACTGTTGCTGTAACAACTGGCTTTTTTCCTTCTGCATTTACTAAATCAGCAACACTTACAGTTGGCTTTTTAGGTTTGACGGTTATTGGAATTTTTAAAGTTGTGATTTCTGAGTTACTATTTTTATTATTGAGTATGTGAACATGCAAATCGTAAGTCCCAATCATATCATTCGGAATTTGACCTACTAATTTCACATTGCTTCCACCATCAAACGGTGCAATACCATCTCTATATTTGTTAGTATACTCAATCCTTGGTCCAGTATTAGGGGTTGTAGTGATATTTATATCTCGACTAGAAATGACACTCTTATCATATCTAACTTTAATAATAACCTTCTTGCCATATCCTAATTCTTCACCAGCAACTAAACTAGATAAATCTGCGCCATCTGTTTCATATCTAAAATTTGCATTGTTTGGTGCAGCTCGTAGTCCACTACCTTCAGGTAAAGTAATCCCATTCAAGATATGATTATGTCCTGCGATATTCCTATCATTTGGCTCAGTATTTTGGGCTTTCTTCCCTACTGTTTCTTTACCATTTGTTGTATCTAGTTTAGGAGTGTTTTCCTCTAGTGGTTTATGAGTCATTTTCACACGTCTTAAACTACTGTTTTTGTAATTAACTAACTCTTTATATACCGAATTAACTTCCTCTTGATTTTTAGCAATTGTTAATACTTCTTTAGCTTTTGCAACTTTTTCTTTTAAGCCCTTTACTGAATCCTCAGTGTATTTTCCTGGATTCAATTTGTCAATTTCTTTTAAAAGCGTTTCTAATTCGGTTTTATTAATGAACACTTTCTCGTCTTTGACATCTTTTACAGATTTTTTGATTTCTGCAGTCTGATTAACAAGTGTCACAGCATTCTCTGATACTTCAAACTCTTTTTTATCTTGAACTTTAGAACCAGATCTATCTTCCTTGTTAGAAGCTTTATCTTCAGTCTTAGAGTGAAGTTGACGTACTTGCTCTGTAAGAAATTGAACTCGACTTACTTGACTTGCAATCGCTTCCTCAGAAATATTTTCTCCATTAAGTAAACGGTTATTTTCATCGGTTAATTGAATAAGTTGATTAGATAAACTTACTAAACTTTCCTCGTCTACTTTTGCAATCGCAGCTTGAAGTTCACTAATAGCCTGAACGAGAGGAGACTTATCCACTAGCTTCTGAGCAACTGGTGTTTTATCACCCACTACTTCCTCTTTTGATTTCTCTATAGGATTCTCTTTAGGTGGAACTCCTTCTGTCAGTTCCGTAACACCAACATTTACCTTTTCAGTATTCGCCGTAGCAGGTGATACTGGTAAAGTGTCTGCCTTAACCGCACCATTTGCAAAAAACATTAATGCTGCTACAGCAACACTTGCAGCACCAAAATGATACTTACGAATAGAATAACGGAATACCTTTTCTCCGTTCACTTCACGATATGATTTTCTCATCTAATCGCCTCTCTCTTATTTTTATTTTTGAGGTACTAAAAAATACCCACCCTTAAATATTTTAGGAATTTAAGGAAAGGATACGTTTTTTAATTTTGGGTACCACACTTGTTTTAAAAACATAGTACACTTTCTATTTTACATCTTTCTTAGAAAAATTAACAGTATAACCCATATATTTTTTCTAATTTAGCATTTAATTTTAGCAAGTATATATACTTTTTTTCCTAATCTTCTATTACATTAGACAGGAAACACAACAAGACCTCCGCTATATCGAGGAGGCCTTGGATCAGCTCGGTTATTTGGTAAAGGATTAGAAAATTTTCTTTTCCCAATCGTCTTCTGTACGGCGAGGGTAGAAAAATTCAGATTTGTCAGGAGCTTCCATCATCTCCATCAAAGGTAGCATATCATAGGCCAGATCCAAGTTTGGAATCTGGTCTTTTTGCACCCAAGAAACTTCTCCTTCTTCTGAAGAGCGAAGAGTACCAGAGAACTCAGTCGCTTTATAACAAATGACAATATAGCGCCCACCTGTATCTAGTGGCCAATTTTTAATGCCGACAAGTTGAGGATTTTGGATAGTCAATCCTGTTTCTTCATAGATTTCACGAATGACAGACTCTGCGAAAGACTCGCCATTTTCTACATGACCTCCAGGAAAGGCATAACCTGACCAGCGATTGGTTTCAGGAGCGCGATACTGCATAACCACGCGCTGGGTTTCTAGATCTTCAATCAGACAAATATTTGTTAAAATCGTTAATTGGGAACGGGACATATTTTCTCCTTCTATGATTTGGTTAATACTTTTGTCATATTTAAAATTATATTTATTAGACTTTGCCTAATATACTCAAAAATAGCTCCTACAAAAAATAATAAAAGTGTTACTATCAAAATAATAATAGCAAACATAAATAATTCTTTCCCATCAATTAAGAAATTTATGCTAGGTAGAATTCTCCTGAAAATAAGAGGATGAACATGAAATAGATAAACCCCCAATGTAAGCGGAGATAAAACTAGAACTATTTTTTCAAGTGAAGGTGGAATGTTTTTTATATTTAAGCATAATAAAAATATCAATATTCCTTGAAGAGTCACTGTCGGTGAACTATAACTCCTCCACTGTTCATAATTAAAGAAGTACAATACAAAGGTTAGACTTGTTAATAATAATATCCCAAAAATAACTTTCCATGATTGAAAATAACTTTCATACTTAAATTTTCTGATTATAGCACCCACTATATAGAGTAATATCATCCATAGAACACTATAACCTCTCCATATTCCTAATGAATCTTGTTTGAAAATTGTAGGAATAATAGAGAAATATATAAATCCTCCTATTATTATCTGAATCAATAATTCTTTCTTCATTGTTAAAATTGCCTGATTTAATATTGGTGCTATTAATATCAAGCCAAAATAACAACTCATATACCAATACTGACCATTACTGATTGGGGTTAAGGCATAAAACCATTCAGTTGGAGTTACAGATAATTTTGAAAACACTGCAAAAGTCAATGTAATTGATATAGTATAAAAAATAATTTGTAACCAAAACTTAGACATTTTTTTATAACTAAACTGTGAATATAGACCCACGTAACCACTAATTAAAATAAAAATATTGACAGCTGGATAAGAAAAAGCTTCTAAGATATTAGCAAGAAAATAATATATATCTTTTTGATTCCCGACTTTATCTAAGACTCCTCCAATACCTAAAACATGCAAATTACAAATCATCAACATAGCTATAATTCTACAGCATTCAATCCCTATATATCTTGTTTTATTTGTTACCATATCTTCCTTATCTATTATCCTATAATGTTTGTTAATCCAACGCCCTAACTTCCAGCATCATATCACGAATCTGAGCTGCGAGTTCAAAGTCAAGTACTTCGACGGCTTCTTGCATTTGTTTTTCTAGTTTCTTGACGAGTTCTTTGCGCTCTTGTTTGTTGAGACTATTGATATCGACTTCCTTGTCTTCTTCCTTAGCAACTGCCTTGGTCACGGCAATCAGATCACGGATTTCTTTCTTGATTGTCTGAGGCACAATACCGTGTTCTTCATTATAGGCCATCTGGATTTTGCGACGACGGGCAGTTTCATCGATAGCACGTTGCATAGACTGGGTCACAGTGTCCGCATACATAATGACATGTCCCTCACTATTACGAGCAGCACGACCAATGGTCTGGATGAGTCCACGCTCGTTTCGAAGGAAACCTTCCTTGTCAGCATCGAGAATCGCTACGAGGCTCACTTCAGGAACGTCAATCCCCTCACGGAGCAGGTTGATTCCGACCAAGACGTCAAAGACACCCAAGCGTAGGTCACGAATTATCTCCGTCCTCTCCAAGGTCTTGATATCCGAGTGCATGTACTTAACCTTGATACCCATTTCCTTGAAGTAGTCGGTTAAGTCCTCTGCCATTTTCTTGGTCAAGGTAGTGATAAAGGTTCGTTCGTTCTTTTCAACACGGGCATTAATTTCACCTAAGAGGTCATCAATCTGTCCCATAGTCGGACGGACTTCCACCTCAGGATCCAAAAGACCTGTTGGTCGAATGATTTGCTCAATCACTGTCTCGGTCTGTTCATTTTCATAATCACCTGGTGTCGCTGAAACGTAGACAATCTGATGTACATGACTTTCAAACTCCTCACGACGGAGAGGACGATTGTCAAGAGCAGACGGCAAACGGAAACCATAATTGACCAGCATTTCCTTACGAGAACGATCTCCATTGTACATGCCTTTGATTTGTCCCATGGTCATGTGGCTCTCATCAATCATAATTAAGAAATCATCTGGGAAGAAGTCGAGCAGCGTATAAGGAGGCTCTCCTTCACTCCGTCCATCCATGTGACGTGAATAGTTTTCAACCCCGTTGGTATAGCCCATCTCACGCAGCATTTCGATATCGTACTCTGTCCGTTGTTTCAAGCGCTGGGCTTCAAGCAGTTTGCCTTCTTTCTCAAAGATAGCTAACTGATCCTCTAACTCTGCTTGAATTTTAGCAATGGCAACTTCCATGTGGTCGTCATTGGTCACAAAGTGAGTGGCCGGGAAAATCGCCAAATGATCCACTTCTCCCAACACCTGACCTGTCAAAGCTTCAACTTCACGAATACGGTCGATTTCATCTCCAAAGAACTCCACTCGAAAAGCATGTTCATCTCGGGAAGCGGGAAAAATCTCCACCACATCCCCCCGCACACGAAACCTTCCGCGTTGGAAATCAATATCATTTCGCTCAAACTGAATATCGACCAAGTCATTTAAGAGTTTATCACGAGAAATTTCAAGACCTGGACGGAGACTAACGACACTATCAGCGTATTCCTTGGGCGAACCCAAACCATAGATACAGGAGACAGAGGCTACGACAATAACATCATTTCGCTCCAAAAGGGCTGAAGTCGCTGAGTGACGAAGTTTGTCAATCTCATCATTGACAGAGCTGTCCTTTTCAATATAGGTGTCGCTAGAAGGGACATAGGCCTCAGGTTGGTAATAATCATAGTAAGACACAAAGTACTCAACTGCATTTTCAGGGAAAAATTCCTTAAACTCCCCATAGAGCTGGCCTGCTAGAGTCTTATTGTGAGCGATGACCAGTGTTGGTTTATTAACTTTAGAAATGACCTGACTCATGGTATAGGTCTTCCCTGTACCAGTCGCCCCCATCAGAATCTGAGCTTTTTCTCCCCCCTCGATATTATCAACCAACTGCTCAATAGCTTGAGGTTGGTCTCCTGAAGGTTGATATTTTGATACTAGTTTAAATTGATTATCTGTAATGCGATTGATCATAAGAATCCTCTCTCGATGTGCTATTCCTATTTTAGCATACTTGTAGCATTTTCACGAAGAAAAGGACAGACCGAAGTCACATCCTTTCATTTTCTTTTTTTAATTGATAGACGAGGTAGAGAATCAGCAGTAGCAAGACTAGACTTGTCATGATAGAACCTTCAATTCCAAAAGATTCACCTGACAGCCAGTCTTGATTGCCTTGTGGTAAAAAGGTCATCAAAGACGTTCCTGACTGCTGACCACTAACTAAAATCCCAAAGAGATTTCCCTGAGCAAAATTCCAGGCTCCATGAATACCTGCTACACCCCAAACTGTATCTGTTTTAAGAAGGTAAAGTGACATGGCAACTCCGAATAAAAAGAGATTCACTAGAGATAGAGGTGTTAGACCAGAATTTCCCACATGAAGCAGGGTGAAAAGTACGCTAGATATAAGAATAGCCAGTTTTAGATTGGTTCTTGAGGCCAATTGAGGAAGGAGCCAAGCACGGGCTACCACTTCTTCTGTTGTCCCCTGTAAAATCCAAAATGGGATAGTAAAGACGACAAAGACAAGCGAGTAAAGATTCAAGTGAATGGATTCCAAACGATATTGCCCCAAGGCTACTAAACCTAACAAATTAAGAAGAAAAAGTGCCAAACCTAGACCAAAGCCTTTAAGAAGATTGCTGAGGAAATTCTCTCTATAAAATCCCAAGGTTCGAATAGGTCTTTTCTCAACTTTTCTAGTCCATCTGAACACAGTGTTGAGAATGAAACCAAAGGCCAGTAAATCTAAAATTAAATGAAAGTCACTTGATTTATCCGTCAAGCTCGCATGCAAAGTCTGCAAGTAGGTTGCAAGATTTTGACCAGTCTCTCCAAAATTTCTAGCAAGTCCGATAAGAGCTAACAAACTAATACCATACAGAGTATAAGCCACAAACTCTCCTATAAAGACAAAAACAAAGGCTAACAAGGGGCTTGTGTAAATGTTTAAACTCATTTTTGAAGCTTGGAAGTCTTTAAATATTCTTTTGTTCTTCATATCCCTGTCCTCTTTTCTTCTATATATACTATTATTATAGCACTTTTTAATAGCAATTCAAGAAAGAAAAGAAAAAACAATGTTACATTTTCTGACACAGAAATATAAAAATTTGCCTTTTTTTACTTTTTCTGATATAATGGGAAAATATTCGGAAAAGGAGACTAAAAATGAAGAAAAAATTTCTAGCATTTTTGCTAATTTTATTCCCAATTTTCTCATTAGGTATTGCGAAAGCAGAAACTATTAAGATTGTTTCTGATACCGCCTATGCACCTTTTGAGTTTAAAGATTCAGATCAAACTTATAAAGGAATTGATGTTGACATTATCAATAAAGTCGCTGAGATTAAAGGATGGAACATTCAGATGTCCTATCCTGGATTTGACGCAGCGGTAAATGCGGTTCAAGCTGGCCAAGCTGACGCTATCATGGCAGGGATGACAAAGACGAAAGAACGTGAAAAAGTCTTCACCATGTCTGATACTTACTATGATACAAAAGTTGTCATTGCAACTACAAAGGCACACAAGATTAGCAAGTACGACCAATTGTCTGGCAAAACCGTTGGTGTTAAAAACGGAACTGCCGCTCAACGTTTTCTTGAAACAATCAAAGATAAATATGGCTTTACTATTAAAACATTTGACACTAGTGATTTGATGAACAACAGCTTGAGTGCTGGTGCCATCGATGCCATGATGGATGACAAACCTGTTATCGAATATGCCATCAACCAAGGTCAAGACCTCCATATTGAAATGGATGGGGAAGCTGTAGGAAGTTTTGCTTTCGGTGTTAAAAAAGGAAGCAAATACGAGCACCTAGTTACTGAATTTAACCAAGCCTTGGCTGAAATGAAAAAAGATGGTAGTCTTGATAAAATCATCAAGAAATGGACTGCGTCATCATCTTCAGCAGTGCCAACTACAACTACTCTTGCAGGCTTAAAAGCCATTCCTGTTAAAGCTAAATACATTATTGCCAGCGATTCTTCTTTTGCACCTTTTGTTTTCCAAAATTCAAGCAACCAATTTACTGGTATTGATATGGAATTGATTAAGGCAATCGCTAAGGACCAAGGTTTTGAAATTGAAATTACTAACCCAGGTTTTGATGCAGCTATCAGCGCTGTCCAAGCTGGTCAAGCAGATGGTATCATTGCTGGTATGTCTGTTACAGATGCTCGTAAGGCAACTTTTGACTTCTCAGAATCATACTACACTGCCAATACTATCCTTGGTGTCAAAGAATCAAGCACCATTGCTTCTTATGAAGATTTAAAAGGAAAGACAGTCGGTGTTAAAAACGGAACTGCTTCTCAAACCTTCCTAACAGAAAATCAAAGTAAATACGGCTACAAAATTAAAACCTTTGCTGATGGTTCTTCAATGTATGACAGTTTAAATACTGGAGCCATTGAAGCCGTTATGGATGATGAGCCTGTTCTAAAATATTCTATCAGCCAAGGACAAAAATTGAAAACACCTATCGCTGGAACTCCAATCGGTGAAACAGCCTTTGCTGTTAAAAAAGGAGCAAATCCAGAACTGATTCAAATGTTCAACAACGGACTTGCAAACCTCAAAGCAAACGGTGAATTTCAAAAGATTCTTGATAAGTACCTAGCTAGCGAATCTTCATCTGCTTCAACAAGCACTGTTGATGAGACAACTATCTGGGGCTTGCTCCAAAACAACTACAAACAACTCCTTAGCGGGCTTGGTATCACCCTTGCTCTAGCTCTTATCTCATTTGCTATTGCCATTGTTATCGGGATTATCTTCGGTATGTTTAGCGTTAGCCCCTACAAATCTCTTCGCGTGATCTCTGAGATTTTCGTTGACGTTATCCGTGGTATTCCATTGATGATTCTTGCAGCCTTCATCTTCTGGGGAATTCCAAACTTCATCGAATCTATGACAGGGCAACAAAGCCCAATTAATGACTTCGTAGCTGGTACTATTGCCCTCTCACTCAACGCAGCAGCTTATATCGCTGAAATCGTTCGTGGTGGTATTCAGGCCGTTCCAGTTGGCCAAATGGAAGCCAGCCGAAGCTTGGGTATCTCTTATGGAAAAACCATGCGTAAGATTATCTTGCCACAAGCAACTAAATTGATGTTGCCAAACTTTGTTAACCAATTCGTTATCGCACTTAAAGATACAACCATCGTATCTGCTATCGGTTTGGTGGAACTCTTCCAAACTGGTAAGATTATCATCGCCCGTAACTACCAAAGTTTCAAGATGTATGCAATCCTTGCTATCTTCTATCTTGTAATTATCACACTTTTGACTAGACTAGCGAAACGCTTAGAAAAGAGGATTCGTTAATGGCAAAATTAAAAATTGATGTAAATGATTTACATAAGCAATATGGAAAAAATAAGGTCCTAAAAGGAATTACGACTAAGTTCTATGAAGGAGATGTTGTTTGTATCATCGGTCCTTCAGGTTCTGGTAAGTCGACCTTCCTCCGTAGCCTCAATCTTCTAGAAGAAGTTACGAGCGGTCACATCACTGTGAACGGCTATGACTTAACTGAAAAAACAACCAACGTTGACCACGTCCGTGAAAATATCGGTATGGTGTTCCAACACTTCAACCTCTTCCCACACATGTCCGTATTGGACAACATTACCTTTGCTCCAATTGAGCACAAGTTGATGACTAAGGAAGAAGCTGAGAAATTGGGAATGGAATTGCTTGAAAAGGTTGGGCTAGCAGATAAAGCTAATGCTAACCCAGATAGCCTATCAGGTGGTCAAAAACAACGTGTGGCCATCGCTCGTGGACTAGCAATGAATCCAGACATCATGCTCTTTGATGAACCAACTTCAGCCCTTGACCCTGAGATGGTCGGAGACGTACTGAACGTTATGAAGGAATTGGCTGAGCAAGGTATGACCATGATTATCGTAACCCATGAGATGGGATTTGCCCGTCAGGTTGCCAACCGCGTTATCTTTACTGCAGACGGTGAATTCCTAGAAGACGGAACACCTGATCAAATCTTTGATAACCCTCAACACCCACGTCTGAAAGAGTTCTTGGACAAGGTCTTAAACGTCTAAACGCAAACTGTAAGGATTTCCTTGCAGTTTTTTTCTATCTCGTATTGGATTTTTTGATTTTTCGGAAAATTATGTTAGAATTAAGTTTATGAAATGAGATTTCCTCATACCTAGCAAGACTAGGAATAAAAATAGAAATTAGGTAGCTAGATGTCATCTAAGGTTATTGTTACAATTTTCGGTGCGAGTGGAGACCTGGCTAAACGCAAGCTCTACCCTTCCCTTTTTAGACTATATAAATCCGGCAATCTTTCCGAGCACTTTGCAGTCATCGGAACTGCCCGTCGTCCTTGGAGCAAGGAATATTTTGAATCTGTTGTTGTCGAATCTATCCTTGATTTGGCAGATAGTACCGAACAGGCTCAGGAGTTCGCTAGCCACTTCTACTATCAAAGTCATGATGTCAATGATACAGAACACTACATTGCTTTGCGTCAATTGCAGGCTGAACTAAATGACAAGTACCAAGCTGAACACAACAAGCTCTTCTTCTTGTCTATGGCACCTCAGTTCTTTGGAACTATCGCAAAACACCTCAAGTCTGAAAACATTGTGGATGGTAAAGGTTTTGAGCGCTTAATCGTTGAAAAACCATTTGGTACAGATTACGCAACTGCAAGCAAGTTGAATGACGAACTCCTAGCAACATTTGACGAAGAACAAATTTTCCGTATTGACCATTATCTTGGTAAGGAAATGATTCAAAGTATCTTTGCAGTTCGCTTTGCAAACCTGATTTTTGAAAATGTTTGGAACAAGGACTTTATCGATAATGTTCAAATTACCTTTGCAGAGCGCTTGGGGGTAGAAGAACGAGGTGGATACTATGACCAATCTGGTGCCCTCCGTGACATGGTACAAAACCATACTTTGCAACTGCTTTCGCTCCTCGCCATGGACAAGCCAGCCAGCTTCACTAAAGACGAGATTCGTGCTGAAAAGATTAAGGTCTTTAAAAACCTCTATCATCCAACTGATGAAGAGCTTAAAGAACACTTTATCCGTGGTCAATACCGTTCAGGTAAGATTGATGGCATGAAATACATTTCTTATCGTAGCGAGCCAAATGTAAATCCAGAATCTACAACTGAAACCTTTGCATCTGGTGCCTTCTTTGTAGACAGCGATCGCTTCCGTGGTGTTCCTTTCTTCTTCCGTACTGGTAAACGTCTGACTGAAAAAGGAACTCATGTCAACATCGTCTTTAAACAAATGGATTCTATCTTTGGAGAACCACTTGCTCCAAACATTTTGACCATCTATATCCAACCAACAGAAGGTTTCTCTCTTAGCCTAAATGGTAAGCAGGTGGGAGAAGAATTTAACTTGGCTCCTAACTCACTTGATTACCGTACAGATGCGACCGCAACTGGTGCTTCTCCAGAACCATACGAAAAATTAATCTATGATGTCTTAAATAACAACTCAACTAACTTTAGCCACTGGGATGAAGTTGGTGCGTCATGGAAATTGATTGACCGTATCGAAGAACTCTGGGCTGAAAATGGTGCCCCACTTCATGACTATAAAGCTGGAAGCATGGGACCTCAAGCAAGCTTTGACTTACTTGAAAAATTCGGTGCCAAATGGACTTGGCAACCAGACATCGCCTATCGTCAAGATGGTCGTTTAGAATAAAAAAAAATCCTGCAAGTTTGTATCTTGCAGGATTTTTGCTTTTGATTAGATTAAGCCTTCTAAGAGACCCTTCATAAAGTTTTCTGAGTTAAACTCTCCAATATCATCGATTTTTTCACCAAAACCAATCAATTTTACAGGAATATTGAGTTCTTCACGGATGGCTAGAACAACACCACCTCGAGCTGTTCCGTCAATCTTAGTCAAGATAATTCCTGTCAAAGGAGTAATTTTCGAAAATTCTTTGGCCTGTACAAGAGCATTTTGACCTGTTGATGCATCAAGTGCTAAGAAGGTTTCATGGGGTGCTTCTGGGACAACACGTTTAATGATGCGACCAATCTTTTCCAACTCAGCCATGAGGTTGTCCTTATTTTGCAGACGACCAGCGGTATCAATCATGAGAATATCGATACCTTCAGCTACAGCACGTTCCATACCATCAAAGACTACACTAGCTGGGTCAGCTTTTTCAGGTCCAGTCACTACTGGAACATCTACGCGTCGACCCCATTCAGCTAGCTGGGCTACTGCCCCTGCACGGAAGGTATCTGCCGCAACCAACATAACCTTCTTACCAGCTTGTTTATAGCGGTGAGCTAGTTTTCCGATAGAAGTTGTTTTCCCAACGCCATTAACCCCAACAAAGAGCATGACTGTCAAGCCGTCTTGGAAATGGATAGTTTCATCGTAGTTGCCATCCTTTTCATAAAGCTCAACCAATTTCTCAATGATGACGCGACGAAGGGCGTCAGGTTTCTTGGCGTTTTCAAGCTTGGCTTCGTAGCGTAGCTCCTCAGTTAAGTTAGAAGCGACTTGGACACCAACGTCACTCATGATCAGTAATTCTTCCAGTTCCTCGAAAAATTCTTCGTCAACAGAGCGAAAATTGGCAAAGAAGGCATTCAAGCGAGCACCGAATCCTGTACGAGTTTTCTTAAGACTGCGGTCATATTTTTCCTGAACAGTTTCTTCTACCTGAGGCCTTTCTGGTTCAAGAACTTCAGAACTATTTTCTTCTACAGATTCTTCAAGCTCAGGATTCTCTTCCTCTGGGACTTCTTCTGAGTTTGGCAATTCTTCTGCTTGTTGAACTTCTACAACAGGCTCTGAATCCTTACTTTCTTCAACTGTGTCTTGGATTTCCTCTTCTTGGAGCACAGCTTCTTCAGCAACCTCTGCTTCTTCTTGAGAAACTTCCTCAGTTTCTGTAAGGGTAGGTTCAGTATCTTCAGATAAATCAAGATTTTCCAGAGCTTCTTTTACAACTTCTTCGATTTTAGGTTCTTCTTTTTTTCCGAATAGACGGTCAAACAATCCCATATCTTAGTTCTCCTTTAGCACATATTCTTCGATAGCCCAGGCGACAGCTTCCTCATCATTGGTCATTGGAGTTACCACATTTGCAACCGCCTTGACTTCAGGAACAGCGTTTTGCATGGCAACACCGAGCCCTGCCCATTCAATCATAGAAAGGTCATTGGCTTCATCACCACAGGCCATGACTTGACTTTGATCAATTCCCAGATGGCTGATTAGTTTGGCCAAACCGGTTGCTTTGTGTACATTCTTTGGTGACCACTCTAGCAACATTTCACGTGATTTAAAGATTTCATATTGGTCAAACAACTCTGGAGAAATCTTCTGAATAGCTGCATCCAAGGGTTCTTGAGCAAAGGCTGTCACACACTTATTGTAAGTCATTTGACTAGATAGGTCTTCAAAGTCCACTGGAACAAAGGTCAATGCTGGGTTGAATTTGGCATAAAGACTTTCTTGGTCCGATTGGATTTGATAAACTGTTCCTTCTGAGATGGCATCAAGAGGCAGTGATAATTTCTCTGTTTCCTCATACAAGCGTGCCACATCATCATATGAAAAGACTGTTTTATCAAGGATTTCACCTGTATTTTTCTGAACCAAACCACCATTAAAAGTAATGGTATACTCATCTTCGTGACCGTCAGTCCCTAGCTCATGGAGAAAGAAATCCATAGCTTTTAAGGGACGACCAGTTGTTAATACGACCTTGATGCCACGATCACGCGCTGCTTTCAAGGTTGCCTTAGTACGATCCGTCAGCTTTTTATCAGTAGTCAGCAAGGTCCCATCCAAGTCCAATGCAATCAATTTTATATCTGCCATTATAAGCCCTCCATATAAGCTATAACCGACTGGTCCTTATGGTGACCAATCACAGTCTCTGCTAATTCTAAAATTTCTGGTCGTGCATTTTCAGGAGCTACAGGATGTCCCACAACCTGCATCATATGCAAGTCATTTAGATTGTCTCCAAAAGCCATAACCTGATCCATTGTGATGCCAAGTTTTTTAGACAATTCAACAATAGCCACACCCTTATCGACATAGTCCAGAACAATATCAATAGATTCAAAACCAGTTGTCATAGCCTTAACACCAGGAACATGTTCATTAACCCAAGCTTCCCCAGCTTCCAGCGTTTCTTCTGTGAAGTTGGTTGTAAATTTGAAAATGTCATCTGTAATATCTTCTAGACTCGCTACTTTTTGGATATTTTCATTATAGTGCTGACTCACTTTTAAATAAGTCTCATCAACCGTATCTAGCACATAAGAGCCCTTCTTGCCCGTCAAGAGCAATTTATTGATGTCTACATAAGGTGAAGTTTTCAGCTTTTCAAAAGTCGTCAGATAAAAGTCACGAGACATAGTCGCTTCATACAAGTCCTGACCTCGATATTCGACCAAACTGCCATTTTCCGCGATGAAAATAATGTCATCACGAACATCAGCAAATAATTTTTCTAGAGACAGAAATCCCCGACCCGAAGCTACCGCAAAGTAAATCCCTTTTTCCTTGTAGGAAGTCAAAAGAGACTTGAGGCGGTCCATATCAAAACGCCCATTCTCATCTAGGAAGGTACCGTCCATATCTGTTGCTACTAGTTTAATCATAAATTCTTCATACTCCAATTAATAAATCTATCTTATATTATACCATAGAAAAAGCAAATAGCGCCTAATCCATTTGAGATTAGACGCTTGATAAACTTCCGACTTTATCACTTAATTTTTATCCAATACAGCTTAACCCTTTGGTATATCTGGATTTTTTCTAAATTCCCAAACTAACTTCCACCGCCAATAAAAGTTGAAATTAATCTAATAAAAATCGAAAAACAAGGACGAGATACCCATCTTTCAGAATTGTCTTAAAGGTTTCTTCATAATTTATAAGTGGTTGGATTTAATTCATAAGTAATGAACTTTCTGTTTTTCTTAAAAATACACAAAGATATAGTTGCTTGCCCCATAAACGGATCCAACACAACATCACCTTCAAGAGAATAAATATCAATAAGTTGATTGACAATTTGTTCTGGAAAAGCTGGTGGTCTTGTAGAATAATCCCAAGGTATACTCCAAGGTATATCCCAAATGCAGTCAATAAATTTAGTGTCTTCAATGTTTCTATCCCACACTATAAATTCTGACTTTTTCTTAAAAATCAAAATGTATTCATAGTTATTTAGAATCAAAGACTCATTATTCGAATAACTTGAAGGATATTTTTTAACTTGATTTTTGATATATGAAGTATTATTCAAATTCCATATTATTGTCCCTTCAATATAGAAATTAAGCTCTGCAAAGAATTTTTCAATTTCATGTTTGATATCGTAATACATATTTTGATTTTTCTGCTAATTTCTACAGAACTGCAAATATTGATGCAAATTGTTCCTGTTTCTTTTAATATTTTACTACATTTTTCCCAAACATTATTTAGACTCTAAATATCTCCTTTATATGTTTCTGTTAACCCAATCTAATTATCATGTTTATAATCAACTAAATTAAAATATGGTGGAGAAGTGATTATTAAATCAACAGAATCATTTTCGACATCTTCCATAGCTCTGGAATCACCTAAATAAGCCTTATTCTCTGTTTTCATATTTTTTACTCCTTTTAGTTTTTTCTATTAACAAATACGAGATTAATATCATTATAATCATAAAACAAGAAATCAATAAGATAGTTGTTCTCATGTTAAATATTTGAATTCCTACACCAATTATCGGATTTACCAACATTGTAACAAGACTAATTGAAAAGGATAGTACTGATATAACTGTTGCTCTTGAATTGTCATCAACCCAAAGATGTAACATCTCCATGATAATAGGATCAAGAATATCTATGATAACGTACAACAGTAGAAGACTAAATATAAATGTGGCATTGAAAGGTAAAATTTGAAAAATAATGGAAATCATTAGTATCAATGATAGCAGCATAATTAATTTAGAAACTCTTACTTTTGATATTTTATAAGCTTGAGTTGCTACTATGCCACCAATGATACTATAAATCATAAACATAGCTCCATTAATAGATGTAGAAAATCCTATTTTAGAAAAATAATCTGGTAATAAAGCAAACACTGCGTTAATTGCTGAGACAATAACCGTAGTAAAAGCGATCATGAAAAGAATTTTAGTAGATTTTAGCAACCTATGAAAAACTGAAAATAATTCTTTAAATTTCGGAACACCATTTTGATTAAGATCTTCTATAGCGTGTTTCTGATTATCTGGAATAGATATGATGATTATCATTGAACCTATAAGTGTAAAAGACTGTATAAAATATGGTAAATATCTTGTAATGCTATATAAACCACCTCCTATAAATGTAGCAATCCCCAAAGTCAGAGCGCTGATTAATTGTAACTTTCCTCGTATTTTCCCATAACTCTCCTCCTTGCCTTCACTTCTTAGAGATTCAAAAAACAAGGCATCATCAGCTCCACTTAATAAAGCATTTCCTACTCCTTCTAAAACAAATGCACCTAGTATAACATAGTCCTTCATTAGCAAGATTGATGAAAGAGTTAATAATGGAGTAATTGATAACAGAACTAGTCCCAATAGAACAATTTTCTTCTTACTAAATCTATCTCCTAAAATTCCGTAGGGAACCTCTGAAACTAATTGTGAAAATAGAAAAATAGATTGAAAAAATGCAAATTGTACTAAAGATAATCCCAAAAACTGGACAATAAAGATAACATTTACTATTCTAGTAAATCGTAAATTTGTAAAAATGATATATAGATAATATTTTAACTCTGATGAAATTTTCTTCATACTCGGACTTCCTTTCCGTTTTTATTTATTGTACAATAAATAAAAACGGATTTAATTTTTGTTGGGAAAATGGGAAATTATGAAATCAAAACTTGGCATCACACTTAGAAAAGTTCGTAAAGGAAAACAAATTAGTCTATGCTCTGTAGCAGATGAACATCTTTCAAAATCTCAAATATCTAGATTCGAACGTGGGGAATCAGAGATATCTTGTATTCGACTTATCAATATTTTAGACAAATTACACATTACTTTAGATGAGTTTCTTATTTTACATGATGAAGATTATACTAATACTGAATTATTCGCTAATTTGGTTCAATATATTCGTAAGCAATATTCATCACAAAACATCAATAATATAGCCGCTCTACTTTCTGACTCATCACATTACACTTTAAATTCGTTCGAGAAAACAATGATAAAATCCATTCTACATACAATGGATTCCAGCATTATTCCATCAAATAAAGAATTACTTCAATTGACAGATTATCTCTTCAAAGTTGAAAAATGGGGTTACTATGAAATCACTTTATTAGGTAACTGTGTACGAACAATAAACTACAACTCCTACTTCCTATTAACAAAGGAAATGTTGAACAATTACATCTACTCTTCATTGAATAAAACAAATAAGCGAATTGTCACTCAACTGGCCATCAATTGTCTAATCCTGAGCATAGGTAAAGAAGAATTTTCAAACTGTACTTATCTAATCTCCGAGATAAAAGCATTATTAGATAATGAATTAAACTTTTATGAACAGACAGTTTTTCTCTATGCAACTGGTTACTTTGAATTTAAACGTCATTCAGATAGCGGAATTGAAAAAATGAAACAGGCCATACAAGTGCTTGATATTTTAGGAGAAGACAAGTTAAAATTACACTATACTAGCCATTTCTATAAACTGGTAAACAAAGAATAGATGAAATGATTCTCTACCATTTAACATTTTACAAATCAAGGGTGTCTCCATAAACTCACAACATCTCTAATGATTTTACCCTGATAGCAATAGACAGTTAAAAAGCCCTGAAATCAGCTAAATTTCAAGGCTTTCTTTATATGCTATTGTATCAATTTCCTTATCCCGATTTCTGTTGCTACTAGTTTAATTGTCATCCTTCAATACTTTCTAAATCTTTTAACTTAACCGAAACAATTTTTGAGACACCTGACTCTTGCATGGTCACTCCATAGATAGAATCAGCCGCTGCCATGGTTCCCTTACGGTGGGTTACGACGATGAACTGGCTGTCCTTGTCAAAGCGGTTGAGGTAATCCCCAAAACGCTTAACATTAGCTTCGTCCAGCGCAGCTTCTACCTCATCCAAGATGACAAAAGGAATGGTCTTGACACGAATAATGGAGAAAAGCAAAGCAAGAGCTGATAAGGCTTTTTCACCACCACTCATGAGGTTAAGAGACTGGATTTTCTTACCTGGAGGTTGAACAGAAATCTCAACCCCAGCTGTCAGCAGGTCTCCTTCAGTCAAAATGAGGTCCGCTTGACCTCCGCCAAACATCTGTTTGAAGGTCACTTTAAAGGACTCACGAATAGCTTCAAACGTTGATTTAAAGCGTTCCTTTACCTCATCATTCATCTCTGTGATGGTTTCAAGAAGCAGATTTTTCGCTGACAAAATATCATCTCGCTGGCTATTTAGGAAATCCAAACGGTTGTGGACTTCTTCGTACTGGTCAATAGCATCCAAATTGACAGGACCCAGTGAGCGAATAGCCTTCTCTAATTCCTGCACCTCTTGCTCTGCCAGATTGAGGTTTTTCAATTCATGTGCCTTTTCTAGTGCTTCAGTATAGCTAATCTGATACTGGTCTGTTAATTGACTTTGTAAATGGCGTAAGCGCTCGCTGACCTTTTCTTTCTTAGCTTCAGCACGTGTTTGCTTGCGAATCCACTCTTCATTCTGCTGGCGAGCCTGATCCAAATGACTAGCAATATCATCCAGTTGACCTTCAATATCATCCAACTCAAACTGCTTGCGAATTAAACCTTGTTGGAGGTTTGTTTTCTGAGTTTTAGCTTCTTCGGCCTGCTGACTGAGTAAATCCGTATCAACTTTCTCAAGATTGTCAACCTTTTCTTGAAGAAGGCGCTGAATTTCCTCTTGCTCGATATCTAAATTGTCCAATTCCTTGCCTAAACGTTCAATATCTGCAACTCCATAACGTTTTTGTCCTTGCAGTTCTGTCTTAAGCAAGCGAGCTTGCGCTACCTCTTCCTGCAAGTTTTGATAACGTTCTTGAATGGCATTTTTGTTAGACTTAATCTCTTCAATCTCAGTTTCCAGATTTTGCTTGTCACTGGCGATTGTAGTAAGGCGCTCTTGGCATTTTTCCTTATCTGCTTGCCAATCTCCATCAGAAAGACGATCTAATTCCTCTTCTTGGAGTTTCCAAAGAGTATCTAGCTCTTCAACTTGCTGGCTGGTCTGCTGATAAGCGAGGGACAAGCCTTGCTCCTGAATACGAGCCTGCTCTCCTTGAGATTTGATAACTTCTAATGATTCGGTCAATCTAGCCATCTGGTCTTGCAAGGTCTTCAAACTCGACTCTTCTGAACGCAAGCTTGCTTCTTCTTCAGCAATTTCTTTTTGTAATTGCTCCAGTTCTGGCTTGATGAAGATGCTGTTGTTCTGGCGATTGGCTCCACCTGCGTAAGAACCACCTGTGCGCAACTCTGTACCGTCCAAAGTCACCATACGAACCTGATAACGAACTTGTCGAGCAGCTGCACGCGCATGTTCCACGCTATCAAAAATAGCTGTTGTAGCTAGCAAGTTCTTGAAAATAGCTTCCACCCTATTATCGAATGTCACCAACTCATCTGCCATGCCCAGAAATCCTGGACTTGCAGCGATAGCATCTTGGTTCTGACTAGAAATCGTACGCGCCTTGATCGTTGTCAAAGGAAGAAAGGTTGCACGACCGGCTCTGTTTCGTTTGAGGAAATCAATAGCTTTGGTTGCCGACTCTTCATCTTCTACGATGATGTGCTGGCTACTTGCCCCTAATGCAATTTCTAAGGCAGTTTGATAATGCACATCAAAGGTCAGGTGCTCACTGACTGCACCAATAATTCCACCAAGACGGTCTTTTTCTTGTAGAACACTCTTGACACCTGCATAAAAGTTACTGTGATTTCTAAGGATATTTTCCAAACTTTGAGCTCTAGCCTGCTTGTTTTTGAGATTATCCAGACGGTCAAAGAGTTGACTTTGTTGAGCTTGATAGGAAGCTTTCTGTTCCTCTTGCTCCTTGGCAATAGCTTGGTAGTCGGCCAATAATTTTTGAACCTGCTCCTTGGCAGTTTCAAGCTCCGCCTTTTGCTGCCTAGCTTTCTCTTTAACTGTAGCCAGCTGTTCTTTGAGCTTTTCTAGTTGATCTGCTTGTTTTTGAGAAAGCTGACGACTAGTTTCCAACTCATTCTCGATGCGGGTCAGTTGATTTGAGACATCGGCTTCTTCTTGTAGAAGAGCCACAAAGCGTTCACGTAAGAGCTCAATCATCTGATCAGGATCATCTGAAAAAGCTAGCAATTCAGCTTCTAAACGATTGAGTTTTTGATTATTTTTGACTAGATTTTCCTCTAACAGAGTTAAAGAGCTTTCTTTATCAGATTTTTCTTGACTTAGTAAATTTCTCTTATCCTCCAAAGCAGCCAAACGAGCTTGTGCTTCCTGTTGATTCAGGGCTACTTGCTCAAATTCTAATTTCGATAGGGCTAATTTTCTCTCTAAATCACTAATCAGACTAGCCAAGTCCATCAAACTGCCCTGATCTTTGGTCATTTCAGCTTGTAAATCTTGGCGTTGCTTTTTAAGAGTTTGGTTTTCTTCTTCTAATTTTTCACGCTTTTGGTAATAGCTAGTTAAGAGTTCCTGAACCTGTGCCAACTCTTCTGCTGTCGAGTCTAGTTCAGCCTTATTTTCCTTGATTTGAGCAACAAGGACATCCAAGTAAATAGCCTTGCGTTTACCTTCCAAATCTAGAAACTTACGGGTATTTTCAGCTTGCTTCTCAAGAGGCTTGATTTGATTATCCAACTCGTAGATAATATCTTCTAGACGATCCAGATTATCCTGAGTTTGCTGCAGTTTACTCTCAGTTTCTTTTCTGCGAGTTTTGTATTTTAAAACTCCAGCAGCTTCTTCAAAAATAGCTCTGCGTTCCTCAGGCTTGGAGTTGAAAATCTCCTCAACCTTCCCTTGGGAAATGATGGAGAAGGAATCTCGTCCCAAACCTGTATCCAAGAAAAGATCATGAATATCACGCAGACGGACTTTCTTACCGTCAATCTTGTATTCGCTATCTCCGCTACGATAGATATGGCGTTCTACCCTGATTTCTTGACCAGCGTCCTTGATAAATCCGTCATGATTATCCAAAGTCACAACTACAGAAGCATAATTGAGCGGTTTGCGACTTTCTGTTCCAGCAAAAATGACGTCCGGCATCTTGCCCCCACGGAGACTCTTAACACTTGACTCCCCCAAAGCCCAACGCAGACTTTCTGTAATATTGGATTTTCCAGATCCATTGGGTCCAACAACTGCCGTCACACCTTGGTCAAAAACGACCTTGGTCTTGTCAGCAAAAGACTTGAATCCCTGAATTTCGATTTCCTTTAAATACATGAATCCAGCCCTTTCTCAACGGCATTTTTGGCAGCTTCTTGCTCTGCTAATTTCTTAGAACGACCTTGACCTTGACCAATGCTCTTGCCTTCAACAAGAACCTCTACATCAAAGACCTTATCATGGGCAGGACCCGTTTCAGAAATCACCTGATAACGAATAGCCACATCTCCATTGACCTGAAGTAACTCTTGGAGATGGGTTTTGTAGTCTGTAATCATCTCAAATTCGCCAGCTTCTACTTTTGGAATCATGACTTGATAGATAAATTCCTTGACCTTGGCCACATCCTTGTCCAAAAGGAGGGCACCAAGAAAGGCTTCAAAGGCATCACCAAGAATGGTGTCACGATTTCGTCCACCAGACTTTTCTTCCCCCTTACCCAGCTTGATAAATTGATCAAACTGGCAATCACGCGCAAAACCAGCCAAACTCTCCTCGCGGACAATCATGGCACGGAGTTTAGACAAGTCCCCCTCAGGCTTTTTAGGATATTTTTTATACAGATATTCTGAAATCAATAACTGTAGAACAGCGTCTCCTAAAAATTCCAAGCGCTCATTGTGTGAAATTTTTAAGAGGCGGTGCTCATTGGCATAACTCGTATGAGTAAACGCAGTCTCCAGTAAATTTTTGTCTGCAAATTCGATTGCAAAATGGTTCTTTAGTACAGTTTGTAATTCTTTCATACCAACCTCTTTCTAACTGATAACAGTCCTTTTTATTATATCAAAAAAAGCCCCCTGAGTCACTTTAAAACGGGACTGGAAAGCATTTGGGAATTCTTTAAAAAGAGATTTTCAATTTTAAGGGCCAATTTAGGGCTGTGTAAAGAAAAAAGCCCTATTAAAGGCTTTTTTAGGATGTTTACATCCACCCTGAGGGAATCGAACCCCCATCTCAAGAACCGGAATCTTACGTGATATCCATTACACTAAGGGTGGAAACTTGTTTTATTATAACAGAAATTTGCTCTAATAACAAGTTTTTTTCTAGACGGATAGCCCATCTTAGTGGGAAGCATCCCCATTCCAGATTGAGTTTTTCACGATAACATAATCAACGTGTTTAAGGTCAGCAACCTGACGTCCACCTGCATAAGAAATAGCACTTTGAAGGTCTTGTTCCATCTCAGTTAAAGTGTCTTGCAGATGACCTTTGGCAGGAAGCAAGATACGTTTGCCTTCCACATTTTTGTAAGCACCTTTTTGATATTGTGAGGCTGAACCATAATATTCTTTGAACTGTTCACCATCGACTTCAATCGTTTTCCCTGGACTTTCGATGTGTCCTGCAAAGAGGGAACCAATCATAACCATGCTGGCACCGAAACGGATAGACTTAGCAATATCACCGTGAGTGCGAATCCCTCCATCAGCGATAATCGGTTTACGTGCAGCCTTAGCACACCAGCGTAGAGCAGCCAACTGCCAACCACCTGTACCAAAACCAGTCTTAACCTTGGTAATACAAACCTTACCAGGACCGATTCCGACTTTAGTAGCATCCGCACCAGCATTTTCCAATTCGCGCACCGCTTCTGGTGTTCCTACATTTCCAGCAATGACAAAGGTATCTGGCAATTCTTTCTTTATGTGTTGAATCATAGAAATCACGCTATCCGCATGACCATGAGCAATGTCAATCGTGATGTATTCTGGAGCGTCAGCCTTGAGCTGGCTAACAAACTCATATTCATAGTCCTTAACACCGACAGAAATGGAAGCAATGAGCCCTTGATCGTGCATGCGTTTAATAAAAGGAATGCGTCCTGCCTCATCAAAACGATGCATAATGTAGAAGTAACCCCCTTTAGCCAGTTGCTCTGCTACATTTTCATCCAAAATCGTCTGCATATTAGCTGGCACAACAGGTAGTTTAAAGGTGTGATTTCCTAGAGTGACACTTGTATCTGCTTCTGCACGGCTTTTAATCACACATTTATTTGGAATCAATTGAATATCTTCGTAATCAAAAATTGGAAATTCATTTAACATATCGATGTCTCGTTTCTTTTGTAATGACCTACCTATGCTTGCGCATCACTACGCCTTTTCCGGCGTATCCTTAATTAATTATAAATCAAAGTACAGTTTTTGTCAAATAATTTTATAAATTAAAATATAATGTTCGGATTTTGCTGTATAAATAACAATAAAAAGAGGAGAGATTATTTTCTCCCTACTTCTTTAGTAATATTATTTTTAAAAATTTCTTCGGAGTTTTCCATCATTTCACAAAATTCACTATAGGATGAAGACTTCTGAGGAATTTGGATAGACCATTTCTTTAACAAAGCTCCATAACCTGCTAGCTTTCCTATCTCATTATCAACAACCTTGTCCTTGCTCGGAAAAACAAGACCAGCCTTCTCAGCTTTCAAAATATAAGAATAGGAAATCAGCTGGAATAAGTCCTCACGGTTGATTCCCTTTTCAGTCAATTCCAGTTTTTTATATTTAGTATCTAAGACGATTTTTAACTCTTTATGATAAAAATCTGGATATACTTTTCTTTCACGATTAGAAAATACTGAAATACCGTCCGTCTTATCCTTATTTCTAGGATGTATGAAATCTTTTGGCAACAAGGTATGAACATATTCTTCCCAAAGCCAAGCAACATCAAAGAGAATGCCATGAATTTTTTGCTCTTGATATCCAAAACCGTGCTTTTCTCTGTTTAATATCATCAGACAAAGTTCTTGCAATTTTCTGTACTCTCGAAAGTAGGCATGACGAAGAGGTTTTGTTTGATTTAGTCTTATAATCTTAGCACGATCAGCTTGTTTATACGAAGGTGTTACACGAATTATTTCTGTAATATTTTCACGATTAGTATAAATGATGCCTCTTCCTAGAGATTTTTGATTTTTAATGTACTCGATAGTATGACGAATCAGCTGCATCATCGGATTGTCATAAGTAAATTCTCTTGTAGTATAAGCAATATTACCTGTGAAAGGAAGATTTTTCTTGAGATGATTTACTACATCAATCACTCCCTTGATATGACTATCATTATGGGAAAACCTCTGGTATTCCTTATAAAGTCCCTTTCGCATAGCAGCTTCCAAATACTTTGGAAAGAGGTAGATTAAAAGCTGATAGAGTCTTTCCTCGCGCGATAAAACAACATCCAAACTAGTGAGATTGATATTTAGAACTTTCTGCAATAGATAATGCAAAAAATAGTCATCACTTTTACTCGAAAAGCGAGAAGAAATGGTTAATCTCTCCTGACCACACCCCAGAAATCCAATCACATTCCCTGTCTTAATTTTCTGATTGACTGTTTCCAAAATCTTTTGGTCCTTATCCAAATCAGGAGAATTTTTCAGGTCGTTTGGAAATATAAAGATACTATCTTCTTGAGAAAGATTATCTAGAGTTCTATCTAAAAGAACTTGACTAATTTTAGGATATTCTGTGATAAACTCTTCTTTGTTTAAGGCCTGTTGATTGTCAGTTAACTGCATCGTCATCACCAATATCTTGCTGATTTCTCAAATCATATGCTTTTTTCAAAGTATTCAGTATTTCGTCTTCTTCATAAGAACCACGTAAGTAATCTTCCAAAAGTGGTTTGAGATAATCAGACCAGAGTAATTCATAATCATAATCCAATTCTTTTAAATTACGGAAATAACTTGGTCCGATATGATAATGACTGTTTAGCTCCTGAACATTTTCGATAGCAACATTCAAGTTCCTTAGTCGAGTTTTAGCTTCTTCAGCATGCTCACCTAGTTTTTCATCAAGGATGTATAGTTGGCTTTCAGCAGTAACTTCAACAAAACGGAAACGACGACGCATAGCAAAATCAAATGTATCCACTGATCGGTCAATATCATTCATGGTTCCTATAATATAGACATTCTCAGGAATATAAAACTTGTCATCACTTTCGTGTAGATTGGCATATTGGGTAGAAACTTCCCCATCTCTACCACGATAGCCAGGGTCGATAGAGAAAAAGAGCTCCCCAAAAATCTTAGAAATCTCACCACGGTTGATTTCATCGATGATGAAAACGAATTTCTTATCTGTGTTGATCGTTGGAGACACATAATCACATAAGCCATAACTTTCTTTCATGTGATCTAAAACGATTTTTTGATAAGTTTCGTACTTTAACTTAGTTTCCTCACCCTTGTACAAAAGATACACTTTTTCTTTGGTAGCAACAGGAGAATCAAACTTCACATTCCCTTGACTATTTAAACTGGCTGGAACCGAACTACGAGGGAAGAAATATTGTCCTTGCTTTTCATTGATAGCATCCGTTAGCTTAGCCCACGTTTCTTCAAAATTATCTTGACCTCCAGTCTTCTGAGCTTCTTTTGCCTTCTGGCAAAACTCTTTAAAAATACCATCTTGTAATTTAAACTCAATAGCTCCATCCCCATTTGATACTGGTCTCAACCCCTCCACAAAATCTGTATAATCATAGGAAGGGTGAAATTGTACAAAGCCAATTTGATCTTCATTACCACCCGTTAGCTCTGCCGCTATTTCTTTAGCAAGATAAGTTTTTCCTGTACCAGGTGCACCACGGAAAATGAGGTTTTTGGATTGCAATAAAATATTTTTATATTTGTTAATATTTTCTAACATGTTTACATCTTTTTTCTCTTTTTTCACATAGAAACTAGTAAAATTGTCGTAAAACTCTTTTAAAATATCATTAGGTTCCGCGGTTGATTCCAATTCTAAATCTTTGACAAGGTATTTATAACCTAAATCTTCATCTTGATTATTACTGTACCATTTTACTATTTTAAATTCTGTGAGTTTAAATCTCTGAAAACCACATCTTATATTTATCCATGAGTTATCAATGTCACTCAATCGATAACCAAAATAAGGTGATTTAATATATCCATTACCACTCCTTGGACCAAAATGACCTGTGTTAAGCATTTCAACTTTGTATGGAATACCTTCGATGGTTAGAGCAGGATAAATATGTTCAGCTCCATCTAATTTTTGAGAACGTTTCATTTCTATATCTTTCGAATTATAGATATTTGATTGATTCACAAATTTAGACAAAAATTCTCTGAAGACTTTATAACACTCTGAGTTAGTTCCAGTTTTTACAAACTCATAAGATTTATTTATAAAAGGTAAAATCTCGTCTAATGAATTTTCATCCTCAATAAAATACTCAGCATCAAGTGTCCAACCGAATGAATCAGGCTTCTTATTAAACAACAAAATATCTGAATTATGAAGACTCTTAGAGAGAACGGCAATCTTTATTCCTTTATTTTGAAAATTAATCTCTATAAAATTTTGTAACTTCCCTTTCCTATTTTTAACCTGAAAAGAAATATAACTTTTTGTTTGATTTTCAATTGCATCTGGGAATTCTTTTTTTATCCTGTCAATGAAAGTTTGTTTTGAAACCATTGTGTTTTCCTTGCTTATTAAAAATTTATTGTTAGACTTAAATTATATTTGTTTCGTTCAAAGTAAGATATTTTACTTTGCAGAAACTACATTCTATTAATATATTCTACATCTAGCATATCATATCTATCAAAAAAAGAAAAGAATTTCTAAAGAAAAAGCCTAGTGTAGAGTGGGATATTCACTCTTAACACTAGACTTATTTTTTATCTTAATAATACTCTCCCTGACGGTAGTCCCATGAGTTAAAGGTGTCTGACAGATGCATCATAATCTTATCAATGTCAAGCCCTTTGCGGATTACAACTGGAGCTGGTGAAGTTGAGCGTGCCCCTCCTTGTTCTGGGATGAGTTTGCCGTCTTTATCGACCATAGAGACCATCACACCTTGCTCGTAGCGTGTTTCAATCGTTTTGTCAGGCTGGATAGATGCCACATAGTCGTCTGCCTCGATAACAAGGTCAACTGCTCCTTCGATGCGTTCTCCGATACCTTCTACCTTACCACGGTTTCCTTTTCCAGATGGATTTGCAGATGAGGCGTATACCATCTTGCCTTCTTCCCAAAGTTTGGCAGCCAATTGTTCACCAGCTTTCCCAAACTTGATAACGAAACAGCTAGTACCACGAACGTCAGTCATAAGTTCTTCACGGGCATCACCGTATGCTTTGAGTTTTTCAAAGGCTTCTGGTTTCCATGGAAGGATACAACCAAGAAGAATATCTTCATCCCAATGTTTTTGGTAAAAGGCTTCAATTTCTGGGTTAAGTTGTGCTAAAGCGCGAAGCTCATCCATGCTACCGCAGAGAACAACACCTGGTTTGTTACGATTACGTTCTTTAGCTTCAAACTTACGTTCAAGACCAGCCTTGTCACTAGTCATGATGATGTAACCAACTTTAGTAGGACAAACGATACATCCGCCCTCACCTTTTAAAATGTCATATCCTTCTTGTGAAAGTGTTCCGTTCCATTGAATGTGTTTTGTCATAGTTCTATTTCCTTTTCTATTTTTCTTCTAATCCTGCCAGTAGGCTGGTCGTTGTTTTTCATAAGCAGCAATCAAATCTTCATACTGCAAGGTAATACCGATATCGTCTAAACCATTTAAGAGTTTGTGTTTCCATTCGCTATCGATTTCGAAAGTGAATTCTCCAACTGGTGAGATGATTTTTTGTTGTTCCAAGTCCACAGTTACCTGGTCACTTGGTTTTAGCTGGGCTAGTTTCTCTCTAACCTCTCTGGGCTGTACAATAGGCAACATGCCATTATTGAGTTCATTATTGTAATGAATATCCCCAAAAGACCCTGCAATCACGACTTTAAAACCATAGTCCGCTAGGGCCCAAGCTGCGTGTTCCCTCGAAGACCCTGCACCAAAGTTATCCCCTGAGATAAGAATACTGGCTTTACGATATTCAGGTTGGTTAAAGACAAAGTCTGGATCCTCAGTATACTTATCATCTAGATAACGCCAAGCATACATAAGGTACTTACCAAAGCCTTTCTTATCTATTAACTTGAGAAACTGCTTGGGTAGGATTTGGTCGGTATCGATGTTATCATTCATGAGAGGAACGGTCGTTCCCGTATAAACTGTAAATTTCTCCATATCCTCTCCTTACTGGGCTTCTGGCATTTGCCGAACATCTACGAAACGCCCTGCGATAGCTGCTGCTGCTGCCATGGCTGGACTGCAGAGATGGGTCTTAGCACCAAAGCCCTGTCTGTCTTCAAAGTTACGATTGCTGGTTGAGGCGCAGTGAACGCCATCTGGAACCTTGTCAGGATTCATCCCTAGGCACATAGAGCAACCTGGGTCTCTCCACTCAAAACCAGCATCCAGAAAGACCTTGTCCAAGCCCAACTTCTCAGCAGCTCGTTTCACAGGACGAGAGCCCGGAACCACGATAGCCGTTAAGTTAGGAGCTATTTTCTTCCCTTTGACAAATCGCGCAGCCAGTTGCAAATCGCTGAGACGAGCATTTGTACAAGAGCCGATAAAGATATAACCTAGTTCAATATCTGCTGGCTTTTGACCTGGTTCCAAATCCATATAATTGTAGGCTCGTTCATCATTCATATCCTTAATTTCTGGGAAACTACTGTCAAAGTCAACCCCCATAGCAGGGTTGGTTCCCCAGGTCACCATAGGAGCAAGGTCTGAGACATCCATCTGGATAACCTTATCGTAAACGGCATCCTCATCACTGACAATTGTTTTCCAATCCGCCACAGCCTCTTCGAAGTCCGCTGGAACACATTCCCGTCCCTTGAGATAATCATAGGTGGTTTGGTCTGGATTCATGATTCCCATCTTAGATCCAAACTCGATGGACATATTGCAGATGGTCATTCGCTCTTCCATGCTCAGTGCATCAATAGCTTGTCCACGATATTCCACCACATAGCCAACGCCGCAAGCAACGCCGTACTTGGCAATCAAGGCGAGAATGTAATCCTTAGAATAAACTCCTTTTTGAGGGACACCAGTGAATTCTACCAGCATTTTCTTGGGTTTGACCTGCCAGAGTGTCTGGGTAGCGAAGACATGCTCGACTTCACTGGTCCCAATTCCAAAGGCGATAGCTCCGAAAGCCCCGTGAGTTGCTGTATGGCTATCCCCACAGACGATGAATTTTCCTGGTTGGGTTCGTCCTGTTTCTGGACCAACCATGTGAACGATCCCCTGCTTTTCAGAACCGTGGGCCGCATGTTCAATCCCAAACTCCTCAACATTTTCAGCTAGCTTATCAATTTGTGCTTTAGAAATCACATCTCGAATATCGTAGATATTGACCGTCGGGACATTGTGGTCAAAGGTTCCAAATGTCAAGTCTGGCCGTCTCAATCTGCGTCCTGCGTCTCGTAATCCTTGAAAAGCCTGAGGACTGGTCACCTCGTGAATATAGTGCTGGTCCACATACATGAGTTGGGGCTGCCCCTCTTCTCCTGTGATGACATGACGGTCCCATAATTTATCAAAAATCGATTTTCCTGCCATCCATTACCTCCAAATAAAATATAAGGCTACTAGTGTAGTCACCATCCCAAGAAACCAAACTGTTTTAAAGTACCATTTTCGAGTCTTGTGGTGAAAGATGATTCCTGCTAGCCAGGCACCAAAACCACCACAAGTAAAGGCTAAAATAAGTAAGATTTTCTCTGGGATGCGCCAAGCTCTTCTCCTTGCCTTAGATTTGTCAATACCATAAATCAAGAAAACCATGACATTCCAAATCAAAAGGACTAGAGTAATTTTTTCGTCTAACTTCATAACCTTGCAATAATAGCTTCCGTCATTTCCTTGGTCGAAGCCTGTCCCCCTAGATCTCTCGTTAATATACCAGCTGCCAAACTTGCCTCAACAGCACGCTCGATACGCTCCGCATCCTTATAACGTCCAAAACTATCTCTCAACATCATGGCCACTGATAAAATCATTGAGATAGGATTGGCAATTCCTTGACCTGCAATATCAGGTGCTGAACCGTGAATGGGTTCATAAAGACTTGGTCCATTTTCCGAATGACTGGCTGATGGCATAACCCCAAGTGTGCCAGATAGAACACTTGATTCATCAGAGAGAATATCTCCAAAAAGATTCTCCGTTACAATAACATCAAACTTAGCAGGATTGGTAATCATAAGCATGGAAGCTGAGTCCACTAACTGGTGTTCCAAGGTTACATCTGGGAAATCCTGTGCGACTTCCTCAGCCACTTTTCTCCAGAGTTTTGATGTTGCTAGAACATTTTGCTTATCGATACTGGTAAGGATTTTTCTGCGATTTCTTGCGATTTCAAAGGCCTTGCGAATAATCCGCTCCACTTCCTCATAGCTATAGTCGTTGATATCACGTGCTTTTCTCTCTTCAAGAACATGATCCCCAAAGTAAATCCCGCCTGTCAACTCCCGCACAACGACAAAGTCCACCCCAGCAATTCGTTCTGGTTTGAGTGGTGACAAATGCTTGAGGTTCTCAAAAATCTTAACAGGGCGAATATTGGCGTAAAGATTGAGTTCCTTACGGAGAGCCAGCAAGCCTTGTTCAGGCCGAACCGCTGCTCCATCATACTGAGGACTACCGATAGCCGCTAGAAGAATGGCATCTGCTTCTCTACTTGCCTTGAGGGTTTCATCAGGTAAAGGATGCCCTGCAGCATCAATACCTGCGCCTCCAAAAGGTCGTCTGTCAATCTCATAGTCAAAACCTGTTTTTTCAGCTAGGGCTTCCAGAACATCTAAACCAGCCTCCATGATTTCTGGGCCAATTCCGTCCCCTGCTAGAGCTACTATTTTCTTTGTCATAGCATTCTCCTTTACACACTAGGCATATCGCGATAGGAAACACTGCGTCCCATCTCACCAGCATTCTCTTTTTGAACAAAGGTATTGGCATTGATGTAAGCAATAGCCGAAGCCTTCAACACATCGAAATCAAGACCTGCTGCGTTAAAGATGGTTTCTGTATCTCTATTTTCAACAGTGACTAATACCCGAGCCTGGGCATCGATTCCATCTGTCACAGCATCAATGGTATAGGACACCAAACGGACGGATTGGTTAAAGAACTTATCGATAGCATTAAAGATTGCTTCAACAGAACCTTGCCCTGTCGCATTAAATTCGACTTTTTCACCATCCATATTGGCTAGGCTAACGAGCGCTTCGATGTCATTATCCGCATGAGTTTGAAGTTGTAAATCATCAAAGTGGAAGCCTTCTGGATTTTCAACCATGGTTCCAGCGACCAGCGCACGAATATCTGCATCTGTGATTTCTTGCTTCTTATCTGCCAGAGCCTTGAACTTAGCAAAGAGTGGTTTGATGTCCTCTTCTGTAAAATCTAGGGCCAGTTCTCTTAGTTTTTCAACAAAGGCATGGCGACCTGACAATTTACCAAGCGGAAGACTGTTACTCTTGACACCGACCAATTCAGGTGTGATGATCTCATAAGTAAGAGGATTTTTAAGGACTCCATCTTGGTGAATACCAGATTCATGAGAAAAGGCATTGCCACCAACGACGGCCTTGTTTTTAGGAACTGGAATACCAGAGAAGCGAGAAACCATTTCTGACGTATTGATGGTCTCATTTAAGACAATACTGGTTTCTGCTTGGTAGTAATCTTGGCGAATATTGAGGGCTACTGCAATTTCTTCCAAAGCAGCATTTCCAGCTCTCTCACCAATACCATTGATGGTTCCTTCAACACGTCCTGCCCCATTCTTGACGGCAGCAAGGCTATTAGCCACTGCCATTCCAAGATCATCATGACAGTGAGGCGAATAGATAATCTGACGGTCGGTTTTAACATTGTCAATCAGATACTTGAAGATATTCCCATATTCCTCTGGTGTGGTAAAACCAACAGTGTCAGGAATATTGATATAAGACGCCCCTGCATCAACCGCTGTTTGAACTACTTGCAAGAGGAAATCCAACTCTGTTCTAGTCGCATCTTCAGGAGAGAACTCGACAACCTCAAACTTAGAACGGGCATAGGAAACATGCTCCTTAATAGCTTCCAAAATCTCTTCCTTGCTCTTATTGAGCTTATACTTGCGGTGAATGGGACTAGTAGCGATAAAGACGTGAACCTGTGGATACTTGGCATCCTTGAGGGCCTCATAACAAGCATCAATATCAGACTTGACCGAACGTGCTAATCCAGTCACCGCTGTTTTCTTCAAGGCCTTAGCAATCTCCTGCACTGCCGTAAATGAGTCTGGGCTAGCCGCTGGAAAACCAGCTTCTATGGCTGAAATGCCCCATTTCTCCAGCTGCCTTGCAATGACAATTTTTTCCTTGATTGAAAAATTAACGCCGGGTGTCTGCTCTCCATCCCGAAGGCTGGTATCTAGAAATTCAACTGTTCGCATAAGATTTCCCCTTTTCCAAATGTGATTTTAAAAAAAACATCTCGCTCAGAAACCCAAGCGAGATGTTGATTTACTCCCGCTTGGTAAGCCAAACAGGACTAATGCTTTTTGCACTAGCCCGAGTACCTCAACAACAAAGCGAATTGATTAAACTTAGCTGTTTTCATGTTTGACTTTCTCCTTCGTTTGATATCTTGTTAAGTATTTTAGCATAGGCAAAAGCACTTGTCAAGAAAAAATCAAATATTTTCTGAAAATTTCTTCAGTATAGAATATTTAGCTAATTGAAAGTTCTTAAAAATCCTTGAAATATTTCATTTTTTAGAAGTTAAATTCCAACTTTTTTCTATCAATTCCAGTACCATTTCATCTGACAAAGTATCATCAAAAGCCACACTAATCCAGTAGCGTTTGTTCATATGAAAAGCTGGATAAATGTCCTTTTGTGAAAGCAGGTCCACTACTTGATCATGTTTGAGATTGACTGCTTCGACTAGACCTTCTCTACCCTTTTCCAGCTTATCCCAAGAGATTTTCATCAAGACGGCATACCACTTTTTATTGCCTTCATGTCTTAACACTGCCGTATCAGGCGATTTCTCCCACAAATACTCCAACTGATTACCATACTTTTCCTGAACTTGAGTCATGATTCGTTTAGTCTGAGGGCAGATAAAATCCTGTACCTCAAAACAAGCCTTCCGAATCTGGTAAAGAATCTCCAAACAAGCCTCACGGACACTTGCAACAAAACTCCCTCTCATACTTTGCATATGGACTTGAGGATAGAGGTCGCCCGTTTCCTGATCAAAGACTTGAAAACTCACATTATCAGCAGTGATGGACACAGTCATGACAAAGTCACCCTGCAAAATCTGGCAACTATAGGTCCAGACTCCCCCATTTTTTGCAAAACCATAGGCATGAGCTTTTTCTTTATTAAACTGATAGGATTTAAAAATTTCAAACATAAGTGAAAACTGCTACCCAAAGCTAGCAGTTCCTTTCTATTTTTTAAAAGACAACCTTGGTTCCGTGCAATTGTGTCACACCTAGCTGGTTGATAAAGGTTTGACGGTTGTCCAAGTCAATCCCCCCGCCTGGTAAAATTTCAATTTTACCTTTAGCATGTTCCAAAATTCTGTGATAGTGAGCAAAGCGTTTTTCTAAGGAGTCACCAGACACACCAGCACGAGTTAGGATACGAGTGACACCGGCTTGGCTGAGCCAGTCAATAGCCTCCAACTGCTCTTCATCACTCAATTCATCAAAGGCCATGTGGAAGACAATTTCCATTCCTTTTGATGCAGCAATTAACTTTTCAAGATTAGGCTTATCCAACTTCTTATCAGCAGTTAAAGCCCCAAAAACAATCCCTTGACTTCCAGCCTGAGCAGTCAACCGAATGTCTTCTAGCATAATAGCAATTTCTAGGTCATTATAGACAAAGTCGCCACCACGTGGACGAATCATGGTCATGATGGTCGTATCGTAGTTAGCTGCCAATTCAACCGCTGCCTTGGTCACTCCATAGCTGGGCGTTGTCCCACCAACTGCTAGATTGTCACAAAGTTCGATTCGACGAGCTCCAGCCTGCATCGCTTTTTCAAGCAAGGTCACATTTTCAGCACAAAATTCGTAAATCATTTGATTCTCCTTGAAGATTACTTTAAATTTATTATATCATATTATTGTGAATATGCTTTCATTTATATCAAGGAAAATAGTTACTATTTTTTATTCTTTGTCCGGAATGACCTTGAAGAGATAATAAGTGATAAAGATGGTCAAGGCTCCTAGACCAATTTTGACAGGTAAGAGAGGGGCAAAATAAATAGAAATTCCCATCAAGATGTAGATAGATACGATGATTTTTTTCTTTCGTTCACGCGCAATAGACTTTGTTTCTCGAAAATCAGCTACATAGCTCTGATAGAGCTTGGTATGATAAAGCCAATCTTCGAAACGTTTGGAACTTCTTGAAAAGCAAGCAATAGACAGTAAAAGAAAAGGTGTTGTAGGCAACAAGGGTAAAACAATCCCAACAATAGCCAAGGCTAGTGATAAAAAACCAATAATAAGATAAATAATACGCATAACTACTCCTAATTAAAATAATCCTCTTCTAGTTTCGCATACAATGATGAATTTTGTCAAGTTCCAACCAAAAAGAGCCTGAAATTCATTTTCAGAACTCTCCTCTTATTTAATCTTTTCTTCTTCGTAGTCACCCTTACTACATACAATCTGCTTGCCGCCACCACGGACTTTTTTCTCCATGAGGAAGTTGCCACATTTTGGACAGTCACGACCAACAGGCTTATCCCAAGAGGTAAACTCACAGTCTGGATAGCGGTTGCAACCATAGAAAAGGCGATTACGTTTGGTTTTACGCTCAATGATTTGTCCCTGATGACAGCTTGGACACTCAACACCAATCTCTTTCACGATTGCTTGGGTATGACGGCAATCTGGGAAATTGCTACAAGCGTAGAACTTACCAAAACGACCAAGTTTAATGACCATTGGACTGCCACACACTTCACAGTCAAATCCAGCTGGTTCATCCTTAATCTGGATTTTCTCCATTTCTTCTTCAGCCTTGGAGACCTCTTTAGAGAATGGTTTATAAAAAGCATCAATGACCCGTTGCCACTGCTCTTTTCCGACTTCGACATCATCCAGCTTGCCTTCCATTTCAGCTGTAAAGGTCACGTTTACGATATCTGGGAAATATTCAACGATGAGCTTGTTAACAATTTCTCCCAACTCTGTTGGTTCAAAACGTTTGGCTGCAAGGCGAACATAGTAACGTTTCTGAATGGTTTCAATAGTTGGTGCGTAGGTTGACGGACGTCCAACCCCATTTTCTTCCAAGGTCTTGATTAGGGTAGCTTCAGAATAGCGAGCAGGTGGTTGTGTGAAATGTTGCTCTGGCTTGCTATTGACCTGTTTGACAACATCTCCAACAGCCATATCCGGTAACATCTTATTCTTGTCAGAATCATTATAAATAGCAAGATAACCATCAAACTTAACCTGACTACCATTGGCAGCAAATTGAACCCCATTTTGAGACAATTTAACAGCCATGGTATCAAAGACAGCAGCTGTCATCTGACTAGCCACAAAACGATTCCAGATAAGAGTATAAAGCTTGAGTTGATCCTTATCCAGATACTTAGCGATGCTTTCAGGTGTATTAAAGACACTAGACGGACGAATAGCCTCGTGAGCATCCTGAGCTCCTGAAGCATTTTTGACCTTGCTACCATGCTTAGAATACTTGCTACCAAAACGGTTCGTAATGAAGTTTGCTGCCTCATTTTGCGCCACTGGACTGATACGAGTCGAATCGGTACGCATATAGGTAATTAAACCTTGCACACCAGAACCAATATTAATCCCTTCATAAAGCTGTTGGGCAACCATCATGGTCTTTCGAGTACGAAAATTAATTTTATTAGCAGCATCCATCTGCATAGATGAAGTGGTATAGGGTAAAGGAGCATTGCGTTTGCGCTCTTTCTTATCTACCTGATCTACTGAAAAGTCTTTACTAGTCAGACGAGACAAGACTTCCTTGACCTCATCATTACTAGTCAGTTTCAGCTTTTTACCATCCACTCCATAGAAGGAAGCCTGAAATTGCTTGGTTCCCTTTTTAAAAACAGCATCAATTGTCCAGTATTCTTCAGGCTGAAAGGCATTGATTTCATTCTCACGATCAATGATTAACTTAAGCGCAATAGACTGAACGCGACCTGCTGATAAGCCTTTCTTGACCTTCTTCCACAAAATAGGCGAAATCGAATACCCGACCAATCGGTCCAAGACACGACGAGCCTGTTGGGCATCGACCAAGTCCATATCAATCTTACGAGGTTCTTTAAAAGCATTTTTGATCGCATCCTTGGTGATTTCATTGAAGACCACACGGTTGGCATCATTTTCATCTAAGTTGAGAATATGAGCCAAATGCCAAGAAATCGCTTCTCCTTCACGGTCCGGGTCACTCGCCAGAAAGACTTTATTAGCTTTTTTAGCTTCTTTTTTCAAGTCATTGATAAGAGGACCTTTTCCTCGGATATTGATATATTGCGGTTCATAATTATTTTCAATATCGACGGACATACTGGATTTCTTCAAATCACGGATATGCCCGACACTAGCTAGAACCTTGTAGTTTCTGCCTAGATATTTCTCAATCGTCTTGGCCTTAGCAGGCGACTCCACGATTACTAGATTTTTTTTAACTGTTGATTTTTTCTTTTTTGTTGCCGTAGCCACAGTATCACACCTTTTCAAAGTAATAAACTTTATAAAGTGTAAACCATTTTGGCATAACTGTCAAGACTTAGCTCCTATATATAGAAGAAAAGTTTGTCTAGTAAGCGGACTTTCTTCTTATAGTCAATGAAAATCAAAGAGCAAACTAGGAAACTAACCGCAGGTTGCTCAAAGCACTGCTTTGAGGTTGCAGATGAAACTGACGAAGTCAGTAACCATACCTACGGCAAGGTGAAGCTGACGTGGTTTGAAGAGATTTTCGAAGAGTATTAAAATTCAAATTCCGCAAGAACATCCTGCCCGCTGGTAACCAATTTTGCACCTTCTTGAATCAAATGATGGCAACCGTCTGATAGTCCATCTAAAATGCTACCAGGAATAGCAAAAACATCGCGTCCTTCTTCCATTGCCCTCTCACAGGTAATGAGACTCCCCGAACGCATCTTAGCCTCTGCTACAATCACGCCACGGCAAAGTCCAGCAATGATGCGATTACGGGCAGGAAAATGAAATTTCAGAGGTTGTTCGCCAGGTCCATATTCACTGAGAACCAGATGATCATTGCCGATGTAGTCTTGCAAACGTTTATTGGCTTTAGGATAAAACACATCCAGTCCTGTTCCAATCACTGCAATGGTTTTTCCGCCATTCTGAATAGCTGCCATATGAGCTGCTGTATCAATCCCCTTGGCTAATCCACTGACGATAACCAGTTCATTTTCCAAGCTATGAATGACTTTTTCAACTGACTTAGCTCCCTGTTTGCTACAAGCACGACTTCCTACGACTGCTACCTTAGGGAATTTCAAGAGGTCAAGATTTCCCTTGTAAAATAAAAGTACAGGCGCATCATATATTTCACTCAAATCCCAAGGATAACAGTCATCTAAAATGGAGAAAGATGGAAATTTTTGAAATTCTTTCTCCAAATGCGCATCGTCTATCTGAAAATAACGTTCCATAAAAACAGCTGGATTTCGGCAACCTGATATTTCTGCAATATCACCCAACAAAAGTTCTTGATCGACATTTTCACCGTATTCTAGAACGTTCAAAATCTGTTGATTGGTCAAACCTGATTTTTTAAACTTATAGATTTCATAGTTTGTGATTTTCATAAATATCTCCATTTCTTTTTCTAGTCATCTATTTATTCGTAAAAAAATCAAAAAAAACATCCGACTATTTTAGCCAGATGTTGGAATCTTTAATTTTCGTTTTTAAGAATTTCTTCTAATTTATGATAGTCTTGGACACTATCAATCTCATAGATGCTATTGCCTTCTAGTTCTTCAACATAGACATCTAGCTCTTTGATGTTATCCTTAACCATATTGTCCCAGTAGAGATCAACAAATTCGCCACTTGCATAAGCCTTATCGATAAAGCTGACAATCTTTTCTGCAGTTGGAGCATCCCAGAAGGATACACCACTAAGGATGCGACCTGCCTTACTATCAACAGTAATATCTTGAACCTTGTAGTCATCTCCATAGACCAAGAACCATTCGTTGGTACAATCTTCACGATAAACACTAAAATAAGTCGAACGTGTCAAATCATTGCGGAACATATTTTTAAAGAGATAATTATCGGCATCAATAACATAGCTGTTAGCCAATTCTTCTTTTACAAGATAGAGAGAGTAAAAGTTATTGTAGTCAGCGTATTTATTATTGAAGACGAGGCGAACACCATATTTTTCTTTTAAGTAATCGAATTGTTCTTTAAGATAACCAACAATGATGATGATGTCATTGATTCCTTTTTCTTTGAGAAACTCAATTTGGTATTCGATCAAAGGTTTCTGATTAACCTGAACCAAGGCTTTAGGGGTATTTTCAGTCATAGGACGCAAGCGAGTTCCCAATCCCGCTGCTAAGATAATGGCTTTCACACGAATCTCCTTTATTCTTTAATAATAATATAAACTCCAGCAATAACGACAAGTGACGTAATAATTGTCAGCATATCTAGCGGTGCACCCAAGAAAACAACTGCAAACAAGACAGTCCATACTACATAGCTCACGTTCAAGCCTGTAGCCTTGGCTGGTTGCAAGCGATTGATAGCGATATAATAAGCCAAATAAGAAATCATATCAAAGGCTGCAAAGACAATCATAAGACCTAACAATTGTCCATTGGCCACTTCTGCAAATGACTGATGAGAGAAGAGTACAATCACAAGATAAGACAAGAATGAAGTCACTTGACGGATTAAGAGGGCTTCGATTTCACTCAATTCACTTTCCATAGCAAAAGAGCTTAGAACACTCTCACTTCCCCATGCAATGGCACAAACTAAAGCACAGAGAATCCCAATGTAGAAGGAATTGACCTGTTCAACCTTATAGGTCTGAGCAATAATCCCTCCAATAATCAAGACAATCCCAAACACAGTATTTTTCGAAATCTTGTGCTTCAAAAAGAAGAAAGCCAATAAAACTGAAATCGCAGGATAAATAGCCGATACTGATGAAGCTAAGGAACTTCCGATATACTTAACCGCATAAAGATTGGCCTGCATACCGATAGGGCCTGCTAGCAAGGCTCCGATGATAACACTCACATTGCGAATATTTAAGAAAATAGAGAGACGAACTTTTCCTTCTTTTACCAAGAGAAAAGCTAGTAAGATAAAGATACTCAAGAAATCGTGAGCAGCGGCCACCACAAAGGGCGACAAATCTGTAAAAATCGAAAAGATATAAGCACTAATCGTTAGACCTAAACCCCAGAAAATACCTGAGAGTAGACCAAAAGAAACTCCATTTTTATTTTTCATCTGAACCTCCATAATACGACAAACCTTTAATAGCTCTTTGGTAACGACTCACACCATAGTCACCAAAATCTGCACCTTGCTCTTCTTTGTAGACTGTCCATAGACTCCAAATAGCATCTTGTAAAATTTTATAAATGACAATCTTTTCACGAGAGACAGGTGTTTGCTCACTCTCATAGTGAGATAAGAAGGCTTCTTCCTCTTGACGAGTGAATTCAGACTCTAAAAAGAGAGCAGCCAAATCCCACATTGGATCGTTCATTGATGAATATTCCCAGTCAATCAGATAAAGTCGTCCTTGAGGTGATTCGATAAAGTTTTCAGGCACCAAATCGATATGACAAGATTTTCTGTCAACACCTAAGTCAGCCAGTCTTTTCTCTAAGGAGAAGACTTCTTCTCGAACAGCTTCATAGTTGGCATAAGGGATTTTTTCCTCAATTAAGGATTCGTATTTTTTGATTTCTTCAAAAGGAGCAAATTCTCCCCTTAATTCCTTACCAGAAGCATGAATCGTTTGTAATATTGGAGCAATTTTATCAAATTTGGTCTTGATTGACGTTGAATCAAGCGTAATCGCAGATTCGATATACTCATTTACTTTGATACCAGCTTCAATATCAAAAAGATAATTTTTTACATCTAAGTCTAAATCCTTTAGTAGTTCAAGATTATACTTTTCATCTTGACGATTGATCAGTTTTTCTGTCCCTTTACCAAAGAACTTAACGATGTACTGCTTATTTGTTGTTTTGACCAAATAGTTTTGATTGGTCATACCTCCCAATTGTTCAACACTGAGGACTTCCTCTTCTTGACTAAGTAGGGAAGAAATTTTTTCTTTAATGATTTTCTCCACAATTAACCTCCAGCACTTATACTTCCCACTTAAACACAGTTTTAAAGGCTGTGTTTAAATCGGTTGCAAAGACACGGTGAATATCTTTAATTTCTCTTACAGGTTCTTCTAGATAAAGGATATTTTTAAGACGATTGGCAAATTTCTTGACTTCCATCATTTGGATTGCATTTTCAAAATCAATGCGACCAGAACGAGAGGAACCAACCAAGAGCAAACCTTTTTCTAAGGCATCGCGTGTATTGAGATTGACTTTATATTCGCTAACTCCCATCATGAGAATCGTTCCCTGAGGACGAATATAGCGAATCAAGTCATTAATGGCTGGTCCAGTACCATCACCACCACAACACTCAAAAGCATGGTCAAAGGCCAAATCTTCAGGAATATTATCAGTAATATAGCATTCTTTGGCAAATGAGAAAAGCTCCAATTTTTCCCAATGACGACCAATAACCACAATCTCTGCTTCTGGCAAAGTATAGTTGATAATATTGGCAACCACAAATGCTAAACTTCCATCTCCGATAACGGCGATTCGGTCCCGCTTGCTATGAGCAAGGGTCAATAGACGATTCATAGCGTGCATGCCAACACTGACAAACTCTGTAATGGCTGCAACCGTGTCTTCAATAGCATCATAAGCCACCACACGATCTTTAGGGAGAGAAACAAACTCTCTCATAAAGCCATCAAAGCCACTAGACAAGAAATGAGTCCCTGTCATGTAGTTCTCATAGAATTCTTCATCACTCTGCATAGGAGGCTGATTGGGAATCATGACAACTTTTTGCCCAACTTCATAAGTTCCTGTCGGATCAGAAATAACGGTTCCACATGACTCGTGAATCATAGCCATTGGAAGTTTTTTATTCAAAATCTTGGGATCACGTTTTCCTTGGTAGTAACGCTGATCCGCATGACAGACCGCCATGTAGTTGGGACGGATAAGGATGTGATTCTCTTGGTCAATAGCCTCTTCCTGGTATTTGACATTGATAAACTTAGGCTTAGTTAGTTGATAAATTTGATTAATCATTTTACTAGTCTTTCTCAATCATACTTTTTGCAATCTTCAAATCTGTTACGGTTGTAATCTTCAGATTTGAGTATTCACCCTTGGCCAAGGCTACATCTTTTCCTTTAATGACAAAGATTTTACATGCATCTGTCAAGATTTCCTTCTCTTCAGCAGAGAGAGAACCGTAAAGATCCATGAAGTCCTTGCAACGGAATGTTTGAGGTGTTTGTCCTTGATAAAGGTGAGCACGATTTGGAATATCTGTAATGAATTGACCATTGGTGCTTTCAACGATAGTATCAACCGCTTCTACCACTGTGTCCACTGCGTCATGATTTTGGGCAAGTTGGATATTGTCCTGAATCATGCGAAGTGTAATAAATGGACGAACAGAATCGTGGGTAACAACAATGTCCTCTGGAGTAAGCGGACGATAAGCATCAATGGCTTCAATGATTTTCTCAATACTTGTATTGCGGTCAGCACCACCCTTTGTAATGATGATACGTTCCTTATGAAGAGGAAGATATTTATCTACAAGATCTTCTGCATGAGAAACCCAGTCTCCATGAACCCCAACTACAATTTTTTCAATACTTGGTTCCAAGACAAATTTTTCAATTGTATGAATCAAAATAGGTCGATCACCTAGCTCTAAAAATTGTTTTGGCAAGTTACTGATTCCCATGCGTGTGCCAGTTCCACCAGCAAGAATTCCTGCATAAATCATCTATTTTCTCCTTTGTCTTACTAAAAAAACTTATTCTCTCTATTATACCACAATCTAGTCCTATCATGAAAGAAATACCGACCCTCCCGTTCTAGAATAGAAGGTTTAAGGAGTTCTATTATTCAAAGAAACTAGTCCATTTCTAGTAATGACTAGGAATTCTGTAGTCATTACCAATAAATGGCTGTGAAATTTTAGAGTTCTTCAGAATAATATAGTTTTCTTAAAGAAAACTTAAAATTAAACTTTGAGACTTCAAAGTGATTACTTGACTTATACTCAATGAAAATCAAAAAGCAAACTAGGAAGCTAGCCGTAAGCTGTACTTGAGTACGGTAAGGCGACGCTGACGTGGTTTGAATTTGATTTTCGAAGAGTATTACTGCCCTTCATTTCTTATTAGCTGACTTTATGATATAATGAAAAACGAGGTAAATTGAATGAAAAGTATAAAATTAAATGCTCTATCTTATATGGGAATTCGTGTCTTAAATATTATTTTTCCCATCCTAACTGGAACCTATGTCGCACGTGTCTTGGACCGTACTGACTATGGTTACTTCAACTCAGTTGACACTATTTTGTCATTTTTCTTGCCCTTTGCGACTTATGGGGTCTATAACTACGGTTTACGGGCCATCAGTAATGTCAAGGATAACAAAAAAGATCTGAATAGAACCTGAACTGCACCCCAAAAGTTAGACATAAAAATCTAACTTTTGAGGTGCTTTTATTATGAAATTAACTTATGATGATAAAGTTCAGATCTATGAACTTAGAAAACAAGGATATAGCTTAGAGAAGCTTTCAAATAAATTTGGGATAAACAATTCTAATATTAGGTACATGATTAAATTGATTGATCGTTATGGAATAGAGTTCGTCAAAAAAGGAAAGAATTGTTACTATTCTCCTGAACTAAAACAAGAGATTATTGATAAAGTTCTTCTTGAGGGGCATTCACAAATTAGGGCGTCTCTGGATTATGCTCTTCCAAGTAGTGGATTACATTCTAATTGGCTGGCACAATATAAGAAAAACGGATATACTATTGTTGAGGGAACAAGAGGGAGACCACCTAAAATGGGACGTAAGCCAAAGAAGAGATTTGAAGATATGACAGAATTAGAATGTCTTCAAGCAGAAAATGAATACTTGAGAGCGGAGAATGCCATTCTAAAAAAGTTGAGAGAACTCCGATTGAGGGACGAAAAGGAGCAAGAAGAAAAACGGAAATTGTTCAAGGACTGGTAACAGAGTTTTCTTTAGATATTCTTCTAAAGATTATTAAGCTTGCCCGTTCAACCTATTATTGCCACTTAAAACAGCTGGATCAAAGCGATAAAGATTATGATATTAAAGCTGAAATTCAGTCAATTTATACTGAGCATAAAGGAAATTACGGCTATCGTCGCATGACTCTAGAATTACGAAATCGTGGCTTTGTAGTGAACCATAAGAAGGCGCAGCGTCTGATGAAAGTACTTGGTTTAACGGCTCGAATTCGCCGTAAACGGAAGTATTCTTCATACCAAGGAGATGTTGGCAAGAAAGCAGATAATCTTATTCAACGTCAATTTGAAGCAACCAAACTAATGCAAAAATGCTACACAGATGTGACAAAATTTGCCATTCCAGCAAGTAGACTAAAGCTTTATTTATCACCAGTTTTAGATGGCTTTAACAGCGAAATTATCTCCTACAATCTTTCTACTTCGCCGAACTTAGTACAAATGAAAGCTATGCTAGAACAAGCCTTTACAGAGAACCATTACGAAAATACAATTCTCCATAGTGACCAAGGAGGGCAATACCAACACGATTTCTATCATCATTTTTTAAAGAATAAGGGAATCCAGCCATCTATGTCACGTAAGGGAAATAGCCCAGATAACGGTATGATGGAATCTTTCTTTGGCATTCTTAAGTCTGAAATGTTTTATGGTTATGAGAATATGTTTCAGTCACTTGAACACTTGGAACAAGCTATTGTAGACTATATTGATTACTACAATTGATTACTACAACAACAAACGAATTAAGGTAAAACTAAAAGGACTTAGCCCCGTACAATACAGAACTAAATCCTTTGCTTAAATAATTGTCTAACTTTTTGGGGTCAGTACAATATTATGCGTTTTTAATTTTTCTTCAATCTATTACAATAGATAGAGAACTCAATTTCTTATAGGTAAAGGAATTTGAAAATAGCTACTGCCGCAATTGCTGCTGCGATCGGTGCTACTACTGGTACCCAAGAATACCACCATTTTGAATCGTCTTTGTGCTCACCAAGAACTGATTTTGGAAGGAAAGCATGAAGGAGACGTGGTCCCAAGTCACGAGCAGGGTTCAAGGCAGGTCCTGTAGGTCCACCAAGTGATGTTACCAAGGCCATAACAAGGAATCCAAGTGCCAAGTGAGCTACTGAAAGTCCTGAAGCAGTATGTGGTGCTACTTGGGCTTTGATTGCTAAATCAGAAAAATCAACATTTTGACCTGCTTGACTAGCCATTTGTTTCATGTATTGAAGCACTTCAGAACCAAAGAAGTTTTTAGTCATTCCAAGGGCTGCAAAGAAAAGAACAAATGATCCAACAAACTCATTTACAAAACCATTAACAGTTGCTGCAAAATGTGATTCTTTTGTACCATTATCCAAACTTGAAATTGTTGAGAAAGTACCCAAAATGTTGTTTGGATTTTCAGTTTTCAAGTAGTATGGGCGGTGTGTTGCCACAACCAAGGCTTGACCAAAGATAGCACCCAAAACTTGTGCGATGATATAAGGCGCAACTTGAGCCCAAGGGAAAAGACCGCTGATTGCAAGTCCAAGAGTGAAGGCTGGGTTGATGTGGTTACCAGATACGTTACCAAACATCAAGGCTGGGATCATAACCCCCATACCATAACCAACAGCGATAACGATCCAGCCACTTTGGTGACCTTTCGTACCTTTAAGTTCAACGTTGGCAACTGCACCATTTCCAAGAATGATCAAAATAGCAGTTCCCAAAAATTCAGTGGCATATTTAATTGCCCATGTGAAATCCATTTGATAGATTCTCCTTAAAATTTTTTAGACAATCCTTATTCTATCAATTTTTACATCTTTTAGCAACTACTTTCCCGAAAGATTGTGATAGAAAACGGTTCCAAATCTTATAAACTAATCTTTTTTCCAAGATATTCCCAGTTCATTATGTTATCTGAGCTAATCTGATGCTTTTATGTCAATTCCTACTGATACATAGTATAGGGAATAAGAAGTATCTTTCCCCATTCACCAATAAGAGTTTTGCTATGAAAACAAAACTCTATCCTTCTAATGAAACAATCTTAACCTGATTTACATAAAAATTCTCGTCACATTGCCATAAAATCTCAGCCATATTTTGTAAGAAATGGATTTATCGTGATCAGCTCTAATTGTGAGATTATAGCCACTTTCATTCCTATCCATGTCAATATTTAGATTATAAAATCCCTTCTGTTCAATGAGAATATTCATGGTATCTATTGAAGGTTTATTGGTTACAAATCCAGTCATTCTGATATGATAATGAGTATCGCTTTTCAAAAATTTGGAGCTATTTTTCTGAACAGAGACAACAATTAAACTGCAAAATAAGCCTAGAACAATCGCCATTCCAATACCTGCAGTCGCCCAAATACCAGCTGCTGTGGTGATACCACTGATTTTTTTATCCCTCATGAAAATAATACCACCACCAATGAAACTAATTCCACTGACAATTTGGGCCGCAACCCTAGAAGTATCATAATTAGGCGTATCCAAGAAAGCTTCTTTTGATAAAATCATCATTAAAGTTGCAGTTAAGGCAACCAAAATATGAGTCTTTCTCCCAGCCTACTTGTGCTTAGATTTTCTTTAATAGCCAATGATAAAACCAGAAAAACAAGACAATAAAATGAGAATAATGTGTCGGACTTCAATCGGTAGAGCTATCGTATCAAGCATTATTTCCCTCCTCTATCACTCATAATTTTATATTATAGTCCTAGTTGAAACTTTTTTCAAGAGAATATATTAGTTGAAAATTGTCCTTTTTAAAACAAAAAACCACAGTTACTCTCTAGTGATAACTTGCAGTTTTCTGTAACTAATGGATTCTTACAATGTCTCAAACAATTCTTGCATTTGCACATCATCTGGAACTAGTTTTAAGTAAGCTTGGGCATTGACTTTGGCTTCCTCAAAGTAGCCCAATTCACGCAAGAGATAGATATAGTGTTCCAGAAACTCTGGATTGTCCTTTAAATCTCCTGCCAACTCTTTGTAAAGTTCATAGGCAGTATCCAAATCGTCCATTTCTTGATAGGAACGAGCAATCATCCACTTGGTCAAGAGATTTTCTGGCTCCTCACTTTGCAAGTCTAGAATGTCTTCATAACGCTCCTGCTCCAGATAAATAGTTGCTAGACGGAGTAAGATTTCTTCCGTATCCTCAGCATCTTCTTTAGCAGTAAGGAGGTAGTTCTCTGCTCCACTAGCATCATGCAATTCATAGGAAAATTGTGAAGCTACTAACAAGAGTCTTGTTTCAAAAGGATTTTTCTCCAAGCCTTGCTTAGCGATACGCAGGGCTTCTTGAACTTGATGTTCCTTATGTAAGGCCTGGCTATAACCATATTCATAGCCTTCAAAGTCAGGAGAAATGGTATCGATCTGCTTAAAGTAGAGGACAGCTTTTTGGTATTCTTCTTGATCAAAGTAAAGACTGGCCAACTCAAAAGCTGTCAGGTCATCGTATTCTAACTCCAGGGCTTTTTCTAAAAACTCTATAGCTGTTTCAAATTTCCCTAACTGGGCATAGGCAAAGCCAATTCGTTGATAGGTAGAAATGCCTGTTTGCTCATAAATTGAGCGATTATCTAACTGAGCATAGCCTTGAATAGCTTCTTGGTAATTTTCCAACTCACTATCCAACTCTGCCAAGCCCAATATCAAGAGAGGATCCTCTGAGTAAGTCAATGCTTCTAACAATTTCTCACGCGCCACATCTGTCAAACCTTCCAGCTGGTAGAGGTCTGCTTTAAGTGCCAAAGCTGAAACATACCAGTCACTGTCAGCTTGGATTTCCTCAAGGTACGCAAATGCTTCCTCGATTTGACCATCCTCGCTAGCAATAGCTGCCAGATTGAGATTAACCTCTGGGAAATCCCCTACAATTTTCAGGTAAATTTCCTTGGCCTGAGGATAAAAACCAATCCCTTCAAGATAAGTTGCCAACTCATACAGAAGGTCACTTGGATCATTTTCTAAAGCTTTGACGAAGTAGTGCTCTGCCTTAACTAAATCTTGCTCCTCCAAAGCCTGTAACATCTGTTGACTATTGTTCACTCTTAGCTTCCTCTCCTTCTAGTTCATATAGGCCACTAACTACCTTATACCATTCAAAAATCGCTGAAATGACAACCTTTGCAGAGGCATAAACCGGAATACCGAGCAAGACTCCCCAGATACCAAACATAGAGCCCGAAGTTAACAAAACAAAGAGAACATTAATAGGATGGATGTTTAATTGACTTCCCAAAATCAATGGAGAGACAAAACGGCCTTCAATAGTTTGTTCTACGATAAAGACAATCACTACTTTCAAAAGCATGACTGGACCAGCAATCAAACCCAATACTAGGGCAGGAAGCATGGCTAGGAAACTACCAAGATAAGGAACCAGATTTAAGATACCAGCAGTAACACCCAGCGTAACCGCATAGCGTAGACCAATAATCTTGAAGAAGATGATAAACATTACTGCTACAATAATAGCTACTGTCACTTGCCCTCGAACATAGTTAGACAACTGTTGATTCACATCTGATAAAACTTGTCCAACAGGTTCTTTCAATTTCGTTGGCATGAATTGGGTCAAATAGTGACGCAGGCCTTTCCCATCACGTAATAGATAAAAGAGCATGAAAGGAACGATAATCAAGGCAACAATCACTTGAGAAGCACCGCTAATAAAGGCGCTCACCCAGTTGACTGCCTGAGAAGAAACCTTGCTCGCCCAAACTGTAGCCTGACTAGAGAAGTTTGTCAAAACTTGTTCTAACTGAGGCCTGAAATCATCTGGTAAACGCTTGGTGATCAAATCATCAATAACCCTATCTGCATCTTCAAGGTAGATTGGTACATTTCTTGCAAAAGTTAAAACCTGACGTTGTAGATTTGGAATAGCTACTGCCAAGCCCCAAATAATAAAGAGGGCGATAATCACAAAGACAATAGTGATGGCTATGACGCGATTGACTTTGTGTTTTTCCATCCAATCAACAATGGGATTCAATAAATAATATAGCAGGCCGGATAGAATAACCGGCAACATCACAACTGCCAAAAAGTCTAAAACAGGTGAAAATAGAAAACTAATCTTACTTAAAATAAAAAGATTGAGTCCCAATAACAAGGTTACTAAAAATACCGTAATGGCTTTGTTATCTAAAAACCACTTAAAAAACCAAGATAGGCTAAAATGTTTCTCTTTTTGTTCCATAAATACTTCCTTTCTGTTGTTCTCTCATTATACCATTTTTAGGCCAAAATAACTCTTTTTTAAAGTGCTTACATAGAGACAGCCACATAAAAAATCTCCTCAAAGAGGAGATTCAATTAGTCTTGAATATGACGGTCTAAGTTCTTCTGATAATCTGCGTTTGATTTGGCTTTTTCATCAGCAAATTTCTTGCGGAACTCATCCATTTCTTTAGAAGTGACAATCTTGTCTTGGATTTTAAGATATTTATAACTGTTATCGCCTGTTTTGTCACCAACCCAACCATCAGCACCACTGCCTAATGCTTTCTTCGTTACAAGCATTTGGGCACCGTCTGAGTGTACAGGAATAACTAGAGCACTATCAGTTAACCAAGCTTGAGCCTTAGCATATTTAGAATAACGTTTTTGCAGATCTGTTTTCTCACTATTTGCATCATCAATCAATTCTTTGTATTTATCCAATCCAACTGTTTTAAGGGCTGGATTGTCTGTTCCTGGTGCTACACCAAGAGAGCTGAGGAGACTTGGGCCAGATGTTGGATCAAATACATCTAGATAGGTTGATGGATCTGCATAATCCGGACTCCAACCACTATTAACATTAATGTCCCAATCAACATTATTATTTGATGTCGCTAGAACAGTCATGCTTCCCAATTCATCATCAGAAACCTGTTGAATGTCAACAACTACATTTTCAGAGCCCATGGCTTCTTCAATTGATTGTTTATAAGACTGAGCTTGATGAATAAAATCTGTCTGAGTTGATGAAACCGGAAGATCTAAATGAATCGGAAACTGTACTCCATCAGCTTGAAGAGTTTTCTTAGCAGATTCAAACTTAGCCTTAGCCTTGTCTACATTATGAAGTGAATCTTGCGCATCATCAAGACTAACATCTTTCCAAATACTATCCAACTTATCTAATTCTGTCTTAGTTACTTGACCAAACGACTGATCTCCTACTTGTACAAATGTTGGAGGAGTGAAACTTGTACGTAGTTTACGAGGCGCTACTTCATCTCCAAACACCTGAGAAACAGCTGCTTTACGATCTGCAGCAAATGCCAAAGCTTGACGGAATTCTTTATTTAACAAAGCTTTTTTAGTAGATGATTTTTCTACATCAGTTGTTTTAGCAGTATGATTGTATGACACACGATCAATATTAGTAGACATATAGAAGACGCCACCTCTTTGTTGACCATATACAATATTATCCTTATACTTTTCTTTTAGACGTTCATAGTTGGCAGAGTTTTTAAAGAGTGGAGCAGCTGGATAATGTCCCTCATCAAAACCTCGTCCTAGGGAGTCTGCATCTTGACCATCAAAGAAGGATAACTTGATATCATCAATAAAGACATTCTGCTTATCCCAGTAGTTTTGGTTTTTGGTCATTTCGATAGAAGATTTAGAGGTAAGTCCCTTAAGAAGGAAAGCCCCATTGTAGAGAATGCTCGTTACATCAGTAGCTTTACCGAAATCATCACCTTTAGAAGCCAAAAAATCTCCACTTACTGGAGCTAGAACTCCCATCGTTGTCTTAGAATTCCAAAAAGATTCTGGATGATTCAAAGTGTAAACAAGAGTATAATCATCTGTTGCTTTCACACCTACTGTTGAGAAATCTGTTGTTTTCCCATTTACATAGTCATCCAATCCTTTGATAGAATCCTGTACCAAATAGAGGGCCTGTGATTTCTTATCTACTGCATGCTTCAGACCAGTTACAAAGTCCTGAGCCTTGACTTCACCGTACTCTTCACCCTCATTAGTATACCATTTGACACCCTGGCGGATTTTATAGGTATAGGTCAAGCCATCTTTAGAAACAGTCCAATCTTCTGCAACCGATGGAACTAGATTTCCATATTGATCATTTTCAAGTAATCCGTCAATAACATTACCTGTAATCTGTTTAGTACTGACATTCCCAGAAACTGTATAATCCAAAGTAACAGGATCTGATGTAAACACATAAGCATAAGTCACTGGCTTAGTAGCATCCTTATTACCATTACCAGATGAACACGCTGCTAGAACAGCTGCTGAGAGTACAGCAACTCCAGCTGCTAAGAAAACACGTTTTTTCATAAAAAACTCCTTTGCAATTT
>NZ_JAPVZI010000015.1:0-49711 GCF_041432315.1 Streptococcus sp. 27098_8_76
CTGAATTGCAGACTCGCCTTTATCGGTTACAACTGATTCAGGTAACGTAGGTTGAACTGCTGGTTTGTCTTTATCGCTTACAACTGCTTTTGGCAATGCAGGTTGGACTTCTGGTGTGCCTTTGTTGGTTACTACAGCTTCTGGTAAAGCTGGTTGAACTTCAGGTTCACCTTTATCTGTTACGCCTGTTTCCGGCAACGCTGCTTGAACTTCTGTCGGCTTAGTTGAAGAAACAGGTTTTTCTTCCTGAATAGTTTGTACCTTTGATGGATTCTCTACAAAATTTGGTGTAACATTGTAATCTACCTTTTGTTGATTTTTGGGAGTAGCTACTGATTTCTCTTGATTGCTTACTTTAAATTCAGAAGTTATGTTTCCCTCTTTGATATATCCAATATAAGTGTAACCTGAAATCTCTTTAGGAAGAGGTAATTTCTCTCCTAAAGTTAATTCATAGTCAGTATTGTAATTTAGCAAAAGATGATTTTCTAAAGCATGGGCTGAAACTAAGACACCATTTCCTATTCCTGCAACCAATACTAAATGTAATACCGTTTTATTCTTAACCTTTTTCTTGGAGACGGCAAAAATTAAAATTCCCAGAGCAGCTAAGCTAGCACCAGCAACTAGGGCTTGCATCTCATTCTTACTTCCAGTGTTGGGTAATTCCCCCAGTTGATTTTGGGAATTTAATTTATAAACAAGATAATAAGTCTCATCATCATTCTCCACGTATGTCGGAATATCATAGACAAGCTGCTTCTTTTCATCTGATGATAACTCTGACTCTGTCACATATTTATAGTGAACACCTTTAGTCTCTTGAGCCTCTACAGATGAACTACCTAATACAGACATAAAAAATAAACTTGAAATCGTTGCAGATACAAGTCCTACTGATAATTTTCTAAATGAAAAACGCTGCTGTTTTTCACCAAAATACTTTTCCATCATTCCTCCTTGAAATAAAATTTAAAAATATGTAAGGCAAACTTTATTATATTAGCTGTTATCTTATAAAAAGGTAACATACTTTAATTATACTCTTAATTTACAAAAAAGTCTTAAAATTGAGTTACGCTTTCATACTTTGTTTTATATATAAAATACAAAGGAGCAAGGTTTGCCATTTCCTATTTTCTCTTTTTGGATAAAATGTAACCTACCATGGAATTTCCACGGTAGGTGTTACTTATATCATTAATCGTTCTAAAAATGGTTTGACGCAGTTGAGGAGAATTCCTTCTATCCAGCTTTCTTGTGCTGAGGATAGATGTTCTGTCTGAAGGCTTTCTTTTAAAAAGTCTCGGACTTGTTCTGGTGCGATTTCAAACTCAAAGGCTTTCATTTTATAGAAAAAGTCGATGAGAGGATCTGACAGGTATGCGGTTGAAAAGGGTACTTCACCACTTTTTCGATATGCTAATAAAAGCCGAGCAAATCGGGATTTTTCTTCAGGAAGCTCACGAAAATAGGAATTGAGAAGCCAGGTCTGCTTCTGCTTTCTCTCAATTGGATCCTGACTGGCAATTCGTTGGTCTTTTTCCAGCTCTTTTTGGTATTGTTTGGCCTTGATAGCCCGTTCTGTTCGATTTTTACCAAAAAGAATTTTCTCCCACTTGCGTTCTTCTTGGGTTAGGGTTTCTGTAAAGCCAAAGTAATCTTGATAGGCACGCTCTGCTGGTCCCATTGCTAGAACCAGATTGTCTGCATACTGCTTGGCGATTTTATCCCTCTTCTTGCGCTCTTTCTCTGCTTGGATACGGAGTTCTTGTTCGTAGTCAATTTTCTCCTTGCCTAGTTTGACAAGGTAGAGTTGGTCATCCGATTTCCCAAGTAAAAAGGGTTTGATACACTTTTCAAGGACTTCTTCCATCCGAGCCTTTTTCTTTGGCTCCGCCTTGGTCCAACTTCCTCCTTGAAAGACTTCTAGGAAGAGCTGGTAGTCTCTTTCAGGTGAGAACTGATTGCCACGATTGGGTTTAAAAACACCTTTTTCCCAGAGCCACTTTAGAAGACGTTCGTCAAAGTCACTTTTGTTAACTTTGATTTTTTCCTTTTTCTGGGCTTTTCTGGTCAGATTTTCAACCTTTCTGAGCAATTTTTCTTCCTCTTCTAGTTGCTGGTCAAGGGTCAATCGATGAAAATGACGAACACAGTCGCTACCAATCGGAAAGAGACGTTGGCCTGTGACACCATTAAAGAGTTCGTAGGCGTACTTGATGGCATTCCCACAGACACAATTGCTACGGCCGATACCGTTAAAAATCAAGGAAACTTCATTCCATTCCTTGGTAGCTTGTTCCCAAGTATCAGATTTTGAAGCCTGTAAAACCGCATCATGCAGGGATTTTCTAACTGGAAGTGTCATGGGGTCTCCTTTCTAGATTATACTTTTACAACTTGAACCTCTTCTTTACCCAGTAAAATCAAGTATTTTTCAATATTTTCAATCGAATAGGCTCGTGATAAAGCCTCTTCGTATAGGGCTAACTGACCACGATAGCGGTCTACGAGTTGACTTGGTTCATCATAGCGGTCTGTTTTATAGTCGAACAGAACGATTTTATCCTCGTAAAGTAGATAGCCATCAAGGATACCACGGACAACGAAGTCTTCCTTACTCTTTTGGTCTCGTTTGAGCATGGAGAAGGGTTGCTCGCGATAGAGATGGTTGGTATTAGCGAGAATTTCCTGACCGAATTCTGTATCAAAGAATGTAAGAATTTTCGAAAGATTAATCTTGTCTCTGACAGCTTGGCTAGTTTGAACTTGTTTGAGAGTTTCTGTCAGGCTAGCAAGGGTTGGTCGCTGACTGAGGTCCATTCTCTGCATGAGTTCGTGGGTAGCACTACCAATCTCAGCTCCTGTTACCTTTTCTTTGCTTGAAAAATCTGGTAAATCAAAGCTAATTTTCTTGTCTACTGACTGGCCTTGACCTGCAATCTCGACACCTTCCATGTCCATAACGGGTTCGTAAAATTTCTTGATTTGACTTGGGGTTTGAACACTAGGAAGTTCAATGGCTGCGCGGTGAAGAGTGTTATAAACTTCCACCTCTTTTAGCATTTCAAGAGCTTCTTTGATGGTATCTGACTGACGATTGTCTGCTTGAGAGCTAGCTTGGAGAGGGCTCTTGTTTTCCAATTCTCCGATATCTTCTCTAGTCAACTGGTCTTCGCCAACAAAGCGATAACTAAAGTTGAGCTTGTCCTTAGTAAACACTTTACTGATAGCCCAAAGCCAATCTTGGAAATTCCTTGCTTGCAGTCTAGTAGAGCTATTTAGTTTTCCATTTTTAGCTGCTGGGTATTCCTTGGCTTCCAACTTTTCACGAGAACCTTTGCCGACAAGATAGAGCTTTTTCTCAGCCCTCGTCATTGCAACATACAGAAGACGCATTTGCTCAGAATAGCTTGCCAGCTGTAATTCTTCTTCGTTCTGTCTATAGGTCAGACTAGGAATGGAGAGTTTGATGGTTTTAGGATAGTGATCTTCCGCTGCTCCTGTCTCCATTTTAGCAATATATTTGACACCAAGACCATTCTGACGGCTGAGAATGACTTCTGACATAGAGTCTTGCTTGTTAAAGTCTTGATCCATATTGAGGATAAAGACGTAAGGAAACTCCAGCCCTTTACTCTTGTGAATGGTCATGAGCTCTACTGCATCTTTTGGCGGTGCGACAGCCACGCTTGCCAAATCGTGCTGGGCTTCTAAAACTTGGTCAATCATACGGATAAAGCGGGACAAACCTTTGAAATTGCTCTTTTCAAATTGATCAGCACGCAGAGCTAGGGCATAGAGATTGGCCTGTCTAGCAGGACCATTTGGCAAGGCTCCAACATAGTCATAATAAAAACGGTCGTTATAAATCTTCCAAATCAAGTCATAGAGGGAGTGCGTTTTGGTATACAAGCGCCAAGAATCCAAGATATCCATGAATTGGTTTAGTTTCTCAGCTAGAGCTGTGTGAATCAAGCCTTTTTGACTACTTGCCAGTTTTTGTGCATTGATCAGTTTTTCATAGAGATTTTCTTGGACTTTATCCTCTGCTTTCTGAAGGGACAAACGTGCTAACTCGTCTTCATCAAAGCCAAACATTGGAGACTTCATAAGGGCAACCAAGGCGTAGTCTTGCAGAGGATTGTGAATGACACGAAGGGTGTCTAGCATGACTTGCACTTCTAGTGATTGAAGATAATTGTTTTGCTCTCCATCGGTTTTGACAGGAATTCCGTACTCAGACAGGGCGAGGAGAATCTGGTCATTACGACTGCGGCTGGAGGTCAGAAGGGCAATTTCTTTAAAGGCAACACCTTTTTCCTGATGAAGTTTAAGGATTTCCTTGATGACCAGGCGCATTTCGCCTGTTAGTTTCGTTTCTGCCTGACCCTCTTCTTCCTCATTTGAGTCGTCCTTATCGTAGAGGAGAAATTCTGCCTTGTTATCTGGATTGGGAGTCAGTTTGGTATTGGCGAAAACAAGCTGGTGCATGTTATCATAGTTGATTTCGCCGACCTCTTGGTCCATGAGACGTGCAAAAACATCATTGGTTGCTGACAGCACTTCTGAACTACTACGGAAATTTTCCTTGAGGAGAATCAACTTGCCTTCTTTAGGATTCTGTGCATAGCGTTGGAACTTTTCATTGAAAATCTGCGGATCTGCCTGACGGAAACGGTAGATAGACTGCTTGATATCCCCCACCATAAAGCGATTGTGACCATTAGACAGCAATTCCAACATCCGTTCTTGAATGTGGTTGGTATCCTGATACTCATCGACCATGACTTCGTGGAAGCGATCCTGATAAGCCTCACGAACTTGCGGGAAATTTTCTAAAATCTCAATGGTGTAATGGCTGATATCAGCGAATTCAAAGACATTTTCCTGACGTTTACGCTGACGATACGCCTCCACAAAATCACTCATGAAAGTTTGGAAAGTCTTAGCTAGTTCCCATGTGTCTTCATGATAACGTTCTTGATAGTCGAGAATGGCTACCTGGTCTGACAGTTGTCCTAGTTTAGCAAACTGTGCCTTTCTTTCTTCGTTGTAGGCATCAGCCAATGGCTTCAAATCAGCTTTACGACTTGCATTTGTCAGAGCTCGGCCGTTTTTCTCTTTAGAGATGGCGACAACACGCGCAAGCACTGCCTGATAAGCCTGTCTATCGGACTTCTGATTTAAGAAGCTAATTTCATCCAGAATTAATTGAACATTCTCTAGATAAGCAGCCTTTGGAAACTCCTTGGCATCATTATCCAAATGGTAACGGAAAAAGCTTTCCAAGTTCCAAAGGGCTTGCTGGATTTGCTCAGTCAGTTTTTCTTTTTCACTGGTAAAATCAGCTTTTTCAAATCCTTTTAGGAAAGATTCACTCAGCCATTTCTGAGGATTACTGGTGGATTGGAGGAAGTCATAGATTTTATAGACCTGCTGGCGCAGACCCCGTTCGTCCTTGCCACGCCCTGCAAAATTTTTCAGCAGATGACTAAAGGTCTCTTTCTGTTTACCTTGGTAATGCGCTTCAAAGACCTCGTGGAAGACTTCATTTTTTAGGATGAGTTGCTCGCTTTGATTTTGTAAAATACGGAAATTAGGCGCAATATTAATCAGATAGCCGTGTTTACCAAGGAATTTTTGTGTGAAAGAGTCCATAGTTCCGATGGCAGCGTTGGGTAGATCAGCCAACTGACGACCCAAGTGTTGTTTGAGGTCAACGTCATCGGTTTCTTGGATTTGTTGGCTGATTTTTTTCTCCAAACGTTCCTTAAGCTCAGTGGCTGCCTTAACGGTAAAGGTTGAGATGAAGAGTTGAGAAATTTCGACACCACGAGCCAATTGATCTAGAATGCGCTCTGCCATAACAAAGGTCTTCCCAGAACCAGCCGATGCTGAAACAAGGATATTTTGACCAGAAGTGTAGATTGCTTCGATTTGCTCGGCAGTTTTCTTTTGTTCCTTATTCGAATGCGCTTCTGCTTCTTGCAATTTTTGAATTTCCTTCTCAGTTAAAAAGGGAATAGGCTTCATCGATTCAACTCCTCTCTTATTTTTTCAAACCAAGCTTGCTTGAGCTTTTCTCCGACCAGACGCTTACCATCAGCTAGGTCTAACTTCTCTAAGAAACGGGCTTGACCCAAGTGGTAATTGGCTTCAAATCCTGTGATGGCTTGATGTTGATGAACATACGGTGCAATACTTCTGCCATTTTCGGTATAAGGATTAATAGCGAACTGGCCTGCTAAAATCTTCTCAGCTGCTTTCTTGTAAAGTTGGGCATTGTAGTCCAGCAAGAGCTGGAATTCCTCATTCGTCAGCTGATTTGCCTTGTTTTTATTGTAAAATTCACCCAAATGACTGCTTTCTTTTTCTAAAAAGAGCCCTTGGTATTTCATTGACTTGCTAGCTTCTACTACTGCACCTGCCAGACTTTTAACTGCCATCAAAGATTGGACAGGCTCAGCCATTTCCAAGTACATGGCTCCGAAAAAGTTCTGCTCCCCTTCTCTTTTTAGGGCAGCTAGATAGGTTGGCAGCTGGGAATTAAGCCCATTAAAGAAATGAGGAAACTGGAACTGAGTCAGACTGGACTTGTAGTCTACTACCCCTATCGCTCCATCAGCTTTCAATCGGTCAATGCGGTCAACCTTGCCTCGTACAAAGACACTGCGTCCATTGTCCAATTGAATAAAGGCTTGCTCTTTCCCACCGAAATTCGCTTCCTCTTTTATGGTTTCAATAACTGGATTGTGTCGGAGAATATGTCCAGTCGTCCGAACTACATCAAGCAGAACTTCCTTGGTAAACTGGGCTTCCAAACTTTCTTGATAAATAGCCTCAAATTCGCGTTCTTGACTGGTTTCTTGAATAGCTTGTTCTAGACGGTGGTCAAAGGAATCTTCGTCAGGCAACTGCAAGGCGCGTTCAAAAATACGGTGCAAGAAATTTCCGTGACTACGTGCATCTGGACGTAGGCGCAATTCTTCCTGTAAGCCTAGAACATAACGGAGGAAATAACTGTATTGGTTACGGTAAAACTCCGTCAAACCAGACGTAGACAGGTAAAATTCCTTGTCAGCTGGATAGAGAGCCTGCAAGGTGTCCTTGGTCAACTGCTTACTGCTTGGACTGGTTGGGAGGGCTGGATTTTCCAGACCTTGCTGGTCTAGTTTTTTACCCATCACACGCGCCAGAACCTTGACAAAGGTCAAATCTTGCTCAGTCTCACTCATCTCGCCCTGCTGGTGATAGGCAACCAGACTGGACAAAAGACTGTGATAGGACCCCATATCCTCCTTAGACAGCCCTTTGTGATTCATCCTCTTCTCTTTTCGACTAAATCCAAAATGGACTAGCTCTTGAAGATAGGCAGATTCCTTACTTTCACTTTCGTTAAAAAGGCTTGGAGCCGACAAGACCAACTTCTTACGCGCAGAATTGATCAAGGAAAGCATAGTATAGCGATTTTTCTTGAGGTTTTCACTGCTGGCAATCAGCAATTGACTCCCCTCTTCTGTCGCTTGGTTTAGGTTTTGCCTTTCTTCATCTGTCAAAAGACTGGTGTTTTGCGCAATTTTTGGTAAATTGTCCTGAGTCAGCCCAATGGCATAGACAAAGTCAGCTGTTAAGGGCGCAATCAAATCGTAACTCTGCACTAGGACAGTGTCCACTGTCGCTGGAATGGTACGGTATTGAGATAGACTCATTCCAGAATGGAGCAAGGCTAGGAAGTCTTCTAGACTAACCTGTGAACCAGCAAAAACAGTCGCAAATTGTTCTAAAACATGACAGAATGCCTTCCAAACTTCGGCTTGTCTTTCCTGTTCTACAGCTTCCATAGTGGCTGTCAAATCTTGTAACTGCTTGGTCACAGCTCCTTCTTTTAGAAAAGAGTTCCACTTTTGCAAGAGATTTTCAGACTTCTGTTTTCGACTGGCAAAGAGAGTTTCAAGAGGTTCTAAAATTCTCAGGCGAAGGGCATTCAAACGCTCAAGATTAAATTTCCCATGGTGGGACTTGGTAAATGTCTGCTGAAAGGATGGCAAGCCATTGATACCAAGATAGCGGATATATTGCTCAAAAGCATCAATATCAGCCTGACTAAGGTCGGTATACAAACCTGTTCTAAGAAGGTTTATCAAATCCTCCTGACGGAAACGATAGCGTTTCAAAGCTAAAATAGACTCGACAAATTGTGTCAAGGGATGATGAGCCATGGATTCGCTTCTACCAAGATAGAAAGGAATCTGATACTGGTCAAAAATCGTTTTGAGAGATAACTGATAAGAGGCCACATCCCCCAAGAGAATACGAAAATGCTTGTAACTCAGGTCTGAGTTCTCGTGCAATTTCTGACGAATGCTACGGGCTACTAGCTCTAACTCCTCCTTTTGTGTCAAACAAGACCAGATTTGTAAGTTTTCACGGTCTTTCTCATCGACATCCAATGTTAATTCTGAAAAGTCATAAGAAGACTCCAGCAAACGAGAGGCCTTGTCAAAGCTATCCATCTTCTCATGAGTTTGAGAACAATCCTGGGCAGGTGTTTGGTATTTAGAAGCTAGATGATGGAGAAACTCCACACTGGCTTGGTAGAGATTGCCCTCGCTAAAAGGGCTAGTATAGGCTTTCTTACTAGCATAGGCTCCAATGACAATCTCAACACCCTTGCCATGAAGTAAGTCCACAATCCGCTCTTCTTCGGCAGAAAAACGAGTAAATCCATCAATAACCAAAGCGATTTGAGTAAAATTACTACTTACCTTGTCATTCTCAATAGCCTCAATCAAATGGGACAATTGACTTCCCTGAGCCAACTGCCCCTGATTGAGATAAGCCGTTACCTTCTCAAAAATCAAGAGTAAATCGGCCCTCTTGTCCTCATCCGTCAAACTCTCCAAGTCCAAAAAACTCATCTGAGCCTTGGTCATCTCGTGGTAAAGATCAATCAACTGCTGGATAAACTGAGGATCCTGCTTGATGGCTCCGTATACTCGTAAGTCTTTGGGATCAAGTTCGGCAAGGCATTTGTAAAAGGCCATCCCAAGACCGATGTCATCTAGACTCGTCTTGGCAGGCAAGTCATTTAAAACTAGATAACGAGCCATTTGAGCAAAGCGCGTGACGGTAATAGCAAAAGAAGCTTGCTGGGACAAGCATTCCAGCACGGCGCGTTCCTTTTCAAATGAAAGAGAGTTAGGGGCAATGTAGAAGACTCGCTTGCCAGCAGCAACTAGCTCTTCAGCCTCCCTAGTTAGAATTTCAGTCAAAGAAGTCCGAATATCAGTATAAAGTAATTTCATCTCTGCCTCGTTGGAATTTTTCATTACCTTTTATTATACCATGATTAGCCACCCAAGTCTGAAAATAATCAGTTCTTGCTCATCTATTGAAAAGAAAATGCCGGAAAGTTCCGACATTGTTTTAGTAAGCTAACTTCCTGAAAATAGGAGTAACCACACATTCCAGAAAGCAGTGATATTGATGAGAATATGAACTAGTATTGGATAGTAGAGATTTTTAGTCATGCGATACAATAGAGCCAAAATGAGACCTCCACTAGCATAAATGAAAAAAGCAAGAGGAGTTAAAGCGAAATTGATATGAATATAACCGAAAATAATAGCAGAAAGCAAGACATCTCCGTACCAAGGCGAGTTTTTGAAAAAGGTTGTCATAAGCACACCGCGATAAATCAATTCCTCAGCAATAGGGCCGATGAAGCAAGCTATGAGCAAGAAATAGGGTAATTCCTGTCTCCCTATCATTTCTATCGTTTCATTCAAAGAAATTTGATTTGAAGACGTGGATATGAAATACGAAAAGAGGAAGTCCGACATATACAAAATGATATAGCCCAGTAAAAGGTAGATAAAGTACCTCGGCTGCCATTTAAAATGAAAAGTTTGCTTTCCTGCAAAAACTAGTAGATAGATGACTGCTGACAAAAGAACACCACTCTCCATCAAAAGCAGAATCTGAAAAAATTCACGACTTGCTGGTAGATAGGACTTTGCGAGATGATTGAAAAGCCTCCAAAACCAAGTTGAGTTGTAAAAAATTAAGGATAATGCTAGTAAAATCTGAATAGCTCGTTTTTTCATATTAAATCCTCTGTCTTCCTTGGCTAGATTATTGAATATAATGGTTTACTTAACTGCATAACAAGTTTAGTATAGCATCTCTTTACAAAATATCCTCTTCAAATCATGAATTGTCATCAAAACATCCTAGACTGTAAAATCAATTACCCCCTCCCCTTTTACCATTATCTTCTCTAACAAAGGAAGACCTATAATTAAGTTACTAACCTTGGATATAGATTGATTTCTCCTAAATGAATCCAAAGCTCCCAAAAAATCAGGTGGTTTATTTAGCCTGAACCTTACGGAGCAAGATAAATAAAAGCCAGTATTGCTACTGACTCTTACATCATTTTAATTTAACAGGATAAATTTATACTTCTGATTTCGTCATAACTGACTCACTACCTTTTTAACAAAGCAAGTAATTTTTCTGCTTCTGCCATGATGCCATTATTATTCATGGTTTGGAGACTCAGATTATTTCGTAAACCAGCTAGGCTCTCTGTCACATTGTTTTTCAAGCTAGCATCCGTTACTGCATCAAGTAGATCTTCTACTTCTTTAAGCTTGGCTTCTACTTTTTCAGTCTCTACTTGAGGGACTTCAGCTTCGTCTGTTGTATCGTTAGCTACTCCCTCTGTCTCGTCTTCATCAGTGCTTGGTTTATAAAGATTATCTACTGAAGGGTTTAAACCTGCGTGATTCTCTTTTTCATTGGATTCAGGACGAGTTGGCTCACTTACTTCATCATGTTCCTTATCTTCATCAGGTTTACTGTCTTGGTCTGCCTTATTTTTACGAACATGGTCGCTGGCATTTCCCCAACCATTATCTGAGTGAGGGCGTTCATTTGGATGTTCAACATAATATTTTACAGTCGCAAAAAGATCCTCAAGGCTATAACCTTTAGGTGCCTCATATAGTCCTTCGTCAAACCAAGAAAATTTAATGTTATGGTAATGGTCGTAATGAGGTATAATTAAGCTACCATTTTTAACTTCAACAGTATGTTGTAGATTGTAAGGAATATGATCAAGTGGAACCTTTTTAGCTGCTTTCACTTTATTATATATTGCTTCTACTCCTTTAACCTCAGTATTTCCTGAACCCTGATTATCTGTTGAAGGAGGCGTCAAACCTTTCTCTTTAGCATAAGCCTGAGCTACTGCTCTTTCAGCTTCAGACAAACTTTCTTTCTTGATCCAATGACTATGAGTCATATGCGGAGTTACATAGGCATCGCCTTCATCGCTCGTTATATCACGAGGATCAAAGATATAGCCATCTTCTGTTGTATACTTACCTGCTAATTTCGCTAATTTAATTTCATCGTCCGTATAAGCAATTTGAGCATTTGATTTGCCAAGTCGCTCTGGATGGGTAATTGGCGCTAGGAAGGTAAGAATATCATCAACTAACTTGACTTTATCACTTGAAACATCATTAAGACGTTCCAATAGTTTATCCAAAGCGTCAAAATCAGCTTGGCGCCCTTTATTAGAAATCAAATTTTGATGAACTTTTGCTAGTAAATCATAAAACTTGTTGTAAAATTCTTGCTCACTAGAAGGGATGGTACTTTTCTTAGCTCCTAACACATGAGACAAACTTTCTTGTTTGGCAAGTTTATTATCAATGGCTGCAATAGTTTCTGCTGAAAGTTCCTTAGCAGAAATATAACGAGAAATTCCATTCTCTTCAAAGACATAACCATCAGCTACCTTTCGAACAGCCTGTTTAACCAATTTTTCATCAATTGGATTGCTTGGAGATGGTTGAGGATTTGGTACAGGTTGTGAACTTGGTACTGGGGTAGTCTCTGGAACAGGGATTGGATTTGGTTTCGATGGTAACCAATGACTTGAACTATAATGAAGTGGAATCATTCTTGCAATCTTCTGCTCTAGATCAGACATTTGTGAATAAGGAATAAAGTGATAATGGTCTCCGTGAGGCACTGCAACACCGTTAGCTGTACGTTTGATGATTTGTGCCGGATCAAAGACTAATCCATCAGATTCCACATGGCGTTCTGACAAAGGTTTGGCATACAATTCACTTAAAAGTGTTGGGATATCTTCCCCTTGATTTTGATGATATGTTGGGGTGACAGTCAGGTTTGGAGTCTCTGTCAAACTTGGTTGGACTGGTTTAGCATTATCACTACTTGGTTTACTTGAGCTTGTAGCGGAATGAGAACCCTGTTTACCATTCCAATAAGCTTGGGCAGCAGCCAATTCTCCTGCTGACAAATCACTCTTAGGTATATAGTGGAAATGATTGCCATGCGGTACAACAAAAGCGTCACCTGTATCTTCAATCACATCTGTCGGACTAAAGACATACCCATCATCCGTTGTATAGGCGCCTCCAGTTGTTCTATTCGGTGCTGGCGTATTGAGATTAAAGTTTGGTTTAATCGTTGAACTTGGTTTATCTGTACTGCTTGGTTTCGGATTGTCAGCATGACCTTGAACTGGTTGACCACCAATTGGCAGATTTCGAGCCAATTTTTCTTCCAAGGCAGACATTTGCGAATAAGGGATAAAATGGAAATGATCCCCGTGAGGCACTGCCACACCATTTGCTGTACGTTTTGTAATCTGTGCTGGATCAAATACCAAGCCATCAGACTCCACATGACGTTGGCTAAGTGGCAAGGCGTACAATTCTTGAAGAAGACTAGCTAAATCCTCACTTGAGCTCTCCGGAGCTTTGGCAGAATCTTGAGGAGTTTCAGATTGACTCATTCTTAGACTAGATCTTGTTTCAGCTCTGCTTGAACGATATTCAACCGTACTTAATTGGCCACCTTTCCCAGATAAGAAAGCTTGGGCAGCAGCTAATTCACTAGCAGACAAATCACTCTTAGGAATATAGTGGAAGTGATTGCCATGAGGAACAATATAAGCATCACCCGTGTCCTCAATGATATCAGAGGCATTGAAGATATAACCATCATCCGTTGTATAACGGCCTTGAGCTCTGGCAGCAACTACCGCCTGATCGTTAGAACCGCCTCCATGATTATGACTGTGTTCCTGCTTCTGACGTTTAATCTCTTCTTTTGTCCGAATATTGTCCGCATGAGCCGCATCTTTAAGGTAAACATAGTATTTCCCGCCTACCTTAATCACATAGCCACCCTTGATTTCATTGACAATGTCTGAATCCTTCAACTGATAATTCGGATCTTTCATCAGCAGTTCTTCACTGATGATGGCATCATAAGGAACCTTGCCATTATAGTAATGATAATGGTCTCCATGAGAGGTCACATAACCTTGATCCGTAATCTTGATGACGATCTGTTCTGCGTTGATTCCCTCTCTTTTACTGACTTCATCGGGTGTCAAGTTCTCTGCCTTTTGACTAGCCTGATCACCGTCTATGTAAGCAACTCGATTAGAATCTTTCTTAACTTGACCAGCTTGATACCGACCAAGTTCATAGGAACAAACACTTAGGGCAAGGACTGCCACCGAACTCGCTACATATTTTTTATTGATTTTCATTCTTTCCTCACTTTAATTCTTCTGCTAAAACACTCATATTTTCTTCCAGGTTTTCTAAATAAGTCTTGTCATTTTGTGGGTCTGCCTCTAAAGGATTCAGAGTTTTAAGCCCCACACCTGTTGATTTGACAAGAGTTTCAGCTACTTTTGAAGAAGCATTACTTTCTGTAAAAATCGTTTTAACCTTATAGGTTTTAACAAATTCCTGAATTTCTGTAAGTTGTCGTGGACTTGGTTCTTGTTCAGGAGAGATGCCTGCAATACCAAGTTGATTAAGTCCAAATCTCTTCGCTAGATAAGAAAAGGCTGTATGTTGTGTTACAAATGTTTTCTGAGTCGCTTTTTCAAATTTAGGCTGGAATTTCTTAGTCAGTTCTTGAGCTTTTTTGATAAAGGCTTGCGCATTTTTCTGGTAAGTTTCTTTATGCTCACTATCCACCTCTGAAAGTTTATCAGCGATAATCTGAGCTTCTTCGCCAGCTTTTTCAGGATCTAGCCAAGTGTGAGGGTCATAGAGCGTTTTTTCATCAACTCCATCCCCTGCTTCCACATCTTCTAGCCCTGGAACACGGTCTAAAGTCATTCCCTCTGAAGCCTCTAAAACCTTCACTTTAGATTTTTTTAGATTTGGATCCAGACTTCCTGCCCAAGATTCGAGCGTATGAGAATGGTAAACAAAGACATCTGCATCATAAATGGCTGCAATATCATTTGCTGAAGGTTCAAAGGAGTGAATTCCGCTACTTGACTGAATCATCCGAACATCATTCAAGTCACCAGATACTTCCTTGACCATAGCGTAGATAGGATAGAAACTGGTCACAATTTTCATCCCTTTCCCTGTCTGGCTTTCCTTTTGACCACAAGCTCCTAAACACAAAAGAAAGACACTTAACAATACTAAAAATAAACTTTGTTTTTTCATGGATAACCCCTTAACTATTTAATTAACTGGTAAACATTCTACTCCTAAAAATTTAATCTGTCAAGCTATTTTAAGAAAAAAATTGAAATTTCTTTCACATATAAAAATCTGCTGAGTTTCAACAACTCAACAGATTCTCACTTTATATACTCAATGAAAATCAAAGAGCAAATTAGGAAGCTAGCCGCAGGCTGCTCAAAGCACGACTTTGAGGTTGCAGATAGAACTGACGAAGTCAGCTCAAAACATGTTTTTGAGGTTGTAGATGAAACTGACGAAGTCAGCTCAAAACACTGTTTTGAGGTTGTAGATAGAACTGACGAAGTCAGCTCAAAACACTGTTTTGAGGTTGTAGATAAGACTGACGAAGTCAGTCACATATATACGGCAAGGCGAAGCTGACGTGGTTTGAAGAGATTTTCGAAGAGTATTATTCTTCTATGGTAGAATGCTTATAACCATAAGTGAAGTAAATGATACTTCCTATCAACAATGCAACTAGGAAAGCAATCCAAGTTTCCATATTATACTGCAACATAAATGATAAACAAATGATGATTGATAAAATCGGTAATAAGGGTACCAATGGTGTTTTAAATTCTCCAGCATTGGGCATTCCTTTTTCTTTCCGTAAGCGAATCAGACCATAAGCCAGCATGATTAAGTAGGCCAAGGTACAAATATTTAAGAAGGCTGCGATACTAGCAAGAGGGAACATTCCTGCTGCTACTGCTGAAGCTAGACCGGTCAAGATAGTAGCATTTTTTGGTACCTTGCTTGTTTTGGTCAGTTCTTTAAAGGCAGCAGGCATCAAGCCGTCACGCGCTAAACTGTAAATCATACGAGATAGGGCATAAGTCATCGAGATACAAACCGTAATCAAGGTCAAGATAGCCACCAATGACACATAATTAGCTGCCCAACTAATCCCAACGCTGCGAAGGGCAAAGGCAACGGCATCGTCGACATTTAGATGACTATAGTGAACCACACCAGTCAAGACAAGCGTCACCAAGGCATAAAGAATGGTTACGATAGAAAGCGATAAGACAATCCCTCTAGGAATATTTTTTTGAGGAGTCTTGACTTCATCTACAGCCATAGAAATAGATTCAAATCCCAAAAAACCGAAGAACATCAAGGACGCACCAGCCATAATACCAGTACTAGCACCATAGATTTGTCCAAAACCATAAGGAGCAAAATTGCTCCAATTATCAAGTTTAATATGCCAAATTCCTACTAAAACAAAGAGAGCTAAAGCGGAAAATTTCAGAATCACTAGAATAGAATTAAAGCGTAAGGCTGCTTTAGCATTAAGTAAAACAAGCGAGGTCACCAATACCAAGACAAGAATAGGCAATAAATCAACAAATGTTCCTGCTTGAGGATTAAAGGTACCATTTAAAGCCTGAGGAAGGGCTATCCCGTATTGAGAGAGCAAGCCTTTAAAGTAAGCTGCCCAACCCGAAGCTACGCCTGATATGGCTGTCATGAACTCCATCATGGTTAACCAACCAGCCAACCAGGCTGGGAATTCTCCTAAAATAGCATAGAGATAACTGTAGGCACCACCTGTAGCAGGTACTCGCGAAGCAAATTCTGCAAAAAAGAGGGCTGATAATCCCACACACAAGGCAGAAATCACGATTGAAATCACTAGGGCTGGACCCGCTAGAGTTGCAGCTGCAGTACCTGTAATTGTAAAGACACCTGTCCCTACCATGGCTCCAATACCCAGCAAAATCAAATCCCATAACTTCAAATGCCTATGCATCTCCGTTTTATCTAAACTAACATTTTTTGTTCTAAATATATTCATCTTTGACTCCAAAATAAAATGATGATTCTATTTTACCATAAATATAGGAGATTTGTGAATATTTATAAAACATTTTTCTGAAAAAATCTGACTACCTTTTTGTAATAGCTTATACTCAATGAAAATCAAAGAGCAAACTAGGAAACTAGCCACAGGCTGTACTTGAGTACGGCAAGGCGACGTTGACGTGGTTTGAATTTGATTTTCGAAGAGTATTAAGAACCAAAACTCTTGAAGAAGTTGACAATGGCTTGCCAGAGGGAGCTTAAAAAGTTCCCGCCGTCCTCTAGCGCCTTATCAGCATCAAAGTTAAGGTTGATATTTTTAAAACTGTCGCCAGCTTGTGAAACAATACTTTGTTTCAGGTCATTCAAGGTTTTAGTGAAGTCTGCATTGCTGAGGATATCACTTTTTGAGAGATTTAAAGCAAAATTGATGATGATATTGATCTGGTTTCCTGTTATAACCTGATCAAGTTTGTAATTTTTTAAGGTATCTTCAACGATTTTACGGACATCTTCCTCTGTCAGATTTCCCTTGCTTTCTTTAGCTTTGGCAAGTCCTGACTTGATATCGGCTAGGGCAACGTTTAATTTATTAGCATCATAGCCTGATTTGTCCTTGTTTTCAGCATTGATATCTGACAAAGCCTTTAGCTCTTCTTGAGCCAAATCTTTGTTGGCTTGTGGCACCTTGGCTCCATTAGCTTCTAGAGAATAGTATATCCCTGCTAAAGCACTCTCACCTGTAACTGGAATGGGGGCGGCTACAGTGATTTTGGCGTGTTCCACACCCAAAGTTACGGCCGCATTGCGGTACATATCCTGCGTCACCTTAGTGATGTTTTCTGGTGTTTCAATCTTGACCTCAAGTGGCGACTTGTCACCTAGTTTTTGAATCTTGGCTGATGAATACAACTGTAAACTAGAGTCATTGGCCACATTCATGATTTTAGAATAGACATCAGGTGTCATAGTCTTGAGTTCTTTGGTATCTGTTGAGGCATTGTAGCCCAGTTTTTTAAGGGTTTGATTTTTTTGGTCTTCAGATAGGGATGAACCTAGGACATATTCAGGTTGGACATAGGTTTCATCGATGACTTTTTGCACATCTGTTGCTGCATGGACACTATTCATAGCTGTTACTGCCCACAAGACCGCAGCACTGGTCAGAAAGAGTTTCTTTCTCATAGGGAATTCCCTCCTTTACCTTTCTAGAGTAATATATCTATCTTAAAGAAAACTTATAACAAAAACACCTGGGCTAGCCAGATGTCGAAAAGAGAGTGAAACATTTGATGATGTAAAGGTTGAGTTGCACCTGTCTAGAATAGTAATAGTTTCCTCCATTTACATAGAGTTCGGCACCATGAAAAATGGAAATGGGGTGAATATAACTATAAGTCTTTCCAGTGGTATTACCAAGCAAGGGGGCAACAGTCTCACGAGAGTACTGTTTGGCCAGAGCCAAGGTATTTTCCTTGCCATTTTGGGCGATAAAATCGATATAGGCAGGTCCAAAATTATAGGCTTGAACAGCCGTCCAGACATCTACATCCTTTTTCTGGGCCAGATAGAGATTGTCTGTCAGAGTTTGAACGCCTTGCCGAATGCTAGAGGCATTATCATTGATGGTGTTGGTGGAACCACTGGCAGACTCACTAGATTGCATAACATCGCCTTCTTTTCCTTTTGTTTCGGTATAAATCATAGCGAGCACAAGCTCTTCGTTTGCTGGAGTGTCTTTTTCACTCAAAATTTCTCGCACCATGGGTTGATAGGTCATGACTTGTTTGACATCTTGGTGAACGTGGTAAGCTTTATAGCCAGCAAAAAGGAAGACTGCTAGTACAAGCACTCTTCGAATTCGTTTAAACATTATTTACTTTGGATATCCTCGATATTTTTGATTAAGATAGAGTAGGTTCCATTGTCATTTTGAATAAACTCGACAGACTCGGCGTCTTGATAGACATTATTGGGAACGATGAGTTCAATTCCATTTGACAAGGAGAGTTTTTGATTTTCAAATTTCTTTAATTGGCGACTGGCATCAATTTCATCAAATTGAACTGGTTCTGGTACGGCTTCTTTGACTTGGTCAATAAAGCTCAAACGAGCAGTCAGATTATTGTCAAAAAGGTCATTGGCCAATTTCTCAGGCGACAATTCATTGCTTTCTTCTAAGTTGTTGAAAATCGCTGATTTTACCTTAGATTGAAATTGAAAATCATCTGTATTAAAAGATTCGGCAATTCTCTGGGCTGTCTTTTCCAGTTCCTTGATGGATTTCTTGGGTGAAATCTTAGGGGCGACGGCAAGAAGATTTTCTGAAAAATAGTTCAAAAAAGCCCCGTTGTACTTGATTCGTTTTTCAATCAGGTGATACTTGCGACTCTGGAGATTGACTACCAAGGCCTCATCAGCTCCTGTTCCAAATCCAGGTAGGTTATTCTGAGTTAGCTTGATTGGATTATCAACTTCTCCACCGAGGTGGGTCAAGGTCTCCCGCAGGGCAATTCGTAAGAAAGCAAAATGTTCCACGCCTTCTTTAGAAAATTGCACAAAAATCAAGTCATTGGTCTTGAGGTTTTCAGAAATACTGAACTCTTCTTTCCAGAGATTAGCCAGTGTTACTGATGTCTCCAACAAATCATCTGTGATATGATTGAAGAAGGGATTTTCTTCCTCGAAAATCCCAGTCTTAGCTTCATCTGAATACACACGTTCAATTTTTTTACGCAAGTATTCTTCGATTTTTGGAGTAATATTGAGAAACTTATCCGCTAGGAACAGCTCGGTATCATCCGGACTGAACTGGTGAATAATGGCTTTCTTAATATAAATGTCCATAAACGTTTTAGTCCTCGTATAATGGGAAGGCATCTGTCAATTCTTTGACTGCACTTCTCACTTCTTCTAAGACAGCCTCATTTTCTGCATTCTTAAGAGTTTTAATGATCAATTCAGCCACTTTGCGACTTTCTTCTTCACCAAATCCACGTGCAGTAATGGCTGCAGATCCGATACGAATCCCACTTGTCTTGAATGGTGACAAGGTTTCGTAAGGAATTGAGTTTTTATTTAGGGTAATATTGACTTCATCCAGCAAGTTTTGAGCAACTTTTCCGTTTTCTACAACCTTAGTCACATCCACTAGGAAGAGATGGTTTTCAGTCCCGCCAGAAATAATACGGAAATCAGGGTCTTGCAAGAAGACATCTGCCATAGCCTTGCTGTTTTTGATTACATTAGCAGCATATTCCTTGAAGGCTGGATCCAAAACTTCTTTGAAGGAAACAGCCTTAGCAGCCACAACATGCTCCAAAGGACCACCCTGAATACCTGGGAAAATAGCTGAATTGATCTTCTTAGCTAGATCTTCATCATTGGTCAAAATCAAACCACCACGAGGGCCTCGAAGGGTTTTGTGGGTTGTTGTTGTGGTGATGTGAGCGTATGGCACTGGACTTGGGTGTAGACCAGCCGCCACCAAACCAGCAATATGGGCCATATCTACCATGAGCTTAGCCCCAACAGCATCTGCAATTTCACGGAATTTTGAAAATTCGATAATTTGAGAATAGGCTGAAGCACCTGCTACGATCAATTTTGGTTTTACTTCTTGCGCTTGTTTCAAGATAGCATCAAAATCCAAGAGTTCCGTTTCAGGGTCAACACTGTAAGAAACAAAGTTGTAGGTTTGACCAGAGAAGCTAACAGGAGCTCCGTGGGTCAAGTGTCCACCTGCTGCCAAATCCATCCCCATAACGGTATCACCTGGCTCAATCAAGGCCATGTAAGCCGCACAGTTGGCTTGGCTGCCTGAGTGAGGTTGGACATTAGCGAATTTAGCGCCGAAAATTTCTTTTGCGCGTTCAATGGCTAGAGATTCTACCACATCTACTACATCCGTTCCACCATAATAACGGTGTCCTGGGTAACCCTCGGCGTATTTATTCGTCAAGATAGACCCTTGAGCTGCCATAACAGCCTTGGAAACTACGTTTTCCGAAGCAATCAACTCAATGTTGTTTTGTTGTCGTTCTTCTTCTTTGGCAATAGCATTCCAGAGATCAGCATCATATGCTTTAAAATCATCTTTGTCAAAAATCATAGGTCTTCTCCTTTATTGTGTGACTAGTCCATTAGTTTAATTTTCTTATTGGAAAATCAAACTAAAAGATGCGAATAAACCGTTTCTGCATTTTATCACAAGTATAACCAACTTTTTCATAAAATGCATGAGCACCCAGACGATGATCGGCAGAGTTTAAGCGGATAAACCCATAACCACGTCTTTTTGCTTCTTGATCCAACCCTTGTAATAAGCTTTTACCAATACCTTGACCTTGCGCTCGAGGTGAAACTGCTAAGGCTAAAATATTAAATCCTGCTTTAGAATAAAGTGATTCATAGACCTCAGCGTGGACATATCCAAGCAAGGCATGACTAGCTTCATTCTCATAAGCAAGTAAGAAATGATGTAAATCCTGAGACAGTTTAGCTAGTTGGCTAGCCGTTTCCTCTGAACTAAAAGAATAGCCCAAAGCCTCTTGGTTGATATCACATATAGCTTTCACATCAGTTTCTCTTAAATTTCTGAGCATCTCATTCCTCCTCAAAAGAAATCTCTGGCAACCGAGTAAGAATATCTTCTCGCTTAATCGCCCCTTGGCGTATGATTTTCACCTTGTCTCCAGACAAATCTATAATAGTCGAATCTTGTCCAGTTAGAAAAGCATCGTCTTCCAGACCCAGCACCTCTTGGTCAAAATCCTTCAGAATTTGTTCAAAGGTTACCCCACTTGCCTGACCTGAGATATTGGCAGACGGTCCAATCAAGGGCCCCGTCTCTCTAATCAAATCCAGCGTGATAGGATGACTGGGCATCCGAAATCCCACAGTTTCAAGACCAGAATTGACCCAATAGGGAACTCGGTCATTGGCTTCGAGAATAATGGTCAAGGGACCCGGTAAAAAGGTCTCGACAAGCTTTTGTAGATAAGTTGGCTGATTCTTTGAAAAGTGCAAGATATCCTCTAAAGAGGCAACATTGAGATTAAGTGCCTTATCTCTGGGACGACGTTTAATCTGGTATACATGATTAACTGCTTTTTCGTCTAGAGCCTTGGCAAAAAGACCGTAAACTGTCTCTGTAGGTAGAACGACAGCTCCACCATTTTCCAACTCTTGTCTAATCCTGTCCATCATCAATCACGACCATCCTATCTTGACCAAATTGGTCCTTGAGTGTTCGAACTCGCTGTTCAGGAAGATGTTTCCTAAAAAGTTCAGGAACACTTTGACCTTGCTTGTATCCAATTTCAAGGTAAATCTTACCACCATCTTTGAGATAGTCTTTTGCATCTTCCGCAATTCTACGGTAAATAGCTAGGCCATCCTCGTCTGCAAAGAGAGCTAGATGAGGCTCCGAATGCAAGACATTCAAGCCGACCTCTGACGCATCTTTACGAGAGATATAGGGTGGATTGGAAACAATTATATCATATTTTTCAGAAATTTCTGTAAAACAGTCAGATTTTTTTAAAAATATTTGAAGATTTTGATTTTTAGCATTTTCGTTAGCTAAATCTAAAGCATCTTGGGAAATATCTGCTGCTGTCACTGACCAATCTGGTCTGTTTTTTGCTAGAGCGAGAGCAATAGCTCCACTACCTGTTCCAATATCCAGAACTGAAAGATTCGTCTCAGGATTTTCAGCCAGGATAAGCTCCACCAACTCCTCTGTTTCTGGACGAGGGATCAATACTCGCTCATCAACTTTTAACTGCAATCCATAAAAATCTACCTGTCCAATGATGTACTGTGCCGGTTTATGAGCTGCTAACTGTTGGAAAATTCCTTTTACAAATACTTCTTCCTCTTCCGTCACTTCCTGCTGGAGGGCAAAAACAAAGTCCGTAAAAGATAGATTTTTCAGGCTACGATAGACAAAAGAGAGGCTTTCAGCTTCCTCTCCTTGTCTTATCAACTCTTCTTCAAAATCTGAAAATAATTGAGCTAATTTCATTATTTGTTTAATTCTTCTAATTTTTGTGTTTGGTCATAGAGCACCAAGGCATCCACAACCTCATCCAATTTACCAGACAAAATCGTATCTAGTTTTTGGAGAGTCAAGCCGATACGGTGGTCTGTGACACGGTTTTGTGGGAAGTTATAAGTACGAATCCGTTCTGAACGGTCACCAGTACCGATTGTTGACTTACGCTCAGCGTCTTGTTCGTCTTGTGCAATCTGAGCAAAGTGGTCAGCAACACGCGCACGGATAATCTTCATAGCCTTCTCGCGGTTCTTCTGCTGGGTACGTTCTTCCTGCATCTCAACCTTGATATTGGTTGGCAAGTGAACGATACGAACGGCAGTCGCAACCTTATTGACGTTCTGTCCACCAGCACCAGAGGCATGATAGATGTCGACACGAAGGTCTTTTGGATCAATGTCGTATTCAACCTCTTCCACTTCTGGCATAATAAGAACTGTCGCTGTCGAAGTATGAACACGGCCTTGGCTTTCTGTCACAGGGACACGTTGCACACGGTGAGCACCTGATTCGTACTTGAGTTTAGAGTATACAGACTGACCAGAAACCATAGCAACCACTTCTTTGAAACCACCGACACCGTTTATAGAGGCTTCCATAACTTCAAAGCGCCAGCCTTGGGCTTCCGCATACTTTTGGTACATGGTTAGCAAATCTCCAGCGAAAAGTGCTGCTTCGTCACCACCAGCCGCGCCACGGATTTCAAGGATGATATTCTTGTCATCGTTTGGATCTTTAGGAAGGAGCAAGATTTTCAGTTTTTCTTCGTATTCTTCTTTTTCAGCCTTGGCATCTTTGAGTTCTTGCTTGGCCATTTCTTCCAAGTCCGCATCGCCACCTGATTCCTTAATCATCTCCTCAGCATCAACGATGTTTTGAAGGACTTGTTTGTACTCACGGTAGGCTGTTACCGTATCACGAGTAGAAGCCTCTTCTTTGGAAAGCTCCATGAAACGCTTGGTGTCTGAGACGACATCTGGGTCACTGAGCAACTCTCCTAATTCTTCATAACGGTCTTCTACAGCTTGTAGTTGATCATAGATGTTCATTTTTCTTCATTCTCCTTATTGATTTCAGGGGCAAAATAATGTTTACGGCAAACCGAGATATAGGTTTCATTACCACCAATCTGGATCTGCTCACCGTCATAAACGGGCAGTCCATCCTGTGTTCGCAAAACCATAGTCGCCTTTTTCTTACAATACTGACAGATGGTCTTGATTTCGTCAATCTTGTCTGCTAAGAGCAAGAGATACTTGGAACCTTCGAACAGTTCATTGCGAAAGTCATTTTTCAAGCCAAAAGCCATGACAGGTATGTCTAACTCATCAACAACACGAGCTAGATCGTAAACATGGTGACGCTTGAGAAACTGGGCTTCATCGACCAACACACAGTAAGGTTTTTCTGGTAAATCTCGGATATAGCCAAAGATATCCGTCGTCTCCTCAATCGCAAGGGCAGGGCGTTTCATACCGATTCGACTCGACACATAGCCAACACCGTCACGCGTATCCAGAGCCGAGGTCATAATCACAACACCTTTTCCTTGCTCCTCATAGTTATAGGCCACCTTGAGAATCTCGATTGTCTTTCCAGAGTTCATGGTCCCATAACGATAATACAACTGTGCCATGTTTCTTGCTTCACGTCCATTTCTAAATTTTTGCTACATTCTAGTATATCATAATTTTCTTAAGCTTTAAACGGCAAAATGTGGTAAAATAGAAGAAATCAAAAACTAGTGGAGGAAGCTATTATGCCATTTGTACGCATCGATTTATTTGAAGGACGCACGCTCGAGCAAAAGAAAGCTCTTGCTAAGGAAGTAACGGAAGCGGTTGTTCGCAACACTGGAGCCCCTCAATCTGCTGTCCATGTCATCATCAACGATATGCCAGAAGGAACTTACTTCCCACAAGGGGAAATGCGCACCAAATAAGCTAGCTTAAGCAGAATTGCTTAGGCTTTTTCAATCTCCAAGTAGCATCCATTGAAGAAATAGTTCAAATTTGTTACAATTTGAAAAGAGACTTGGAATATTCCAAGAAAAGAGCTATTAATTAAAGGAAATATTATGATTACACGTGAATTTGATACCATCGCTGCTATATCTACTCCACTAGGTGAAGGGGCTATTGGTATTGTCCGCCTGAGCGGAACAGACAGTTTTGCTATTGCCCAAAAGATTTTTAAAGGAAAAGACTTGAACAAGGTTGCCAGCCACACTCTCAACTACGGTCACATTATTGATCCTCTGACTGGTAAAGTCATGGACGAGGTTATGGTTGGAGCTATGAAGTCTCCAAAAACCTTCACTCGTGAGGATATTATCGAGATTAACACCCACGGTGGGATTGCGGTGACCAATGAAATTCTCCAGCTAGCTATTCGTGAAGGAGCTCGGTTGGCAGAACCTGGTGAATTTACCAAACGTGCCTTCCTAAATGGACGTGTTGACTTGACTCAGGCTGAAGCCGTTATGGACATCATCCGCGCCAAGACAGACAAGGCCATGAACATTGCGGTCAAACAATTAGATGGTTCTCTTTCTGATCTTATCAATAATACCCGTCAAGAAATCCTCAATACACTTGCCCAAGTCGAGGTCAATATTGATTATCCTGAGTACGACGATGTTGAGGAAGCCACTACTGCTGTTGTCCGAGAGAAGACTATGGAGTTTGAGCAATTGCTAACCAATCTCCTTAGGACAGCCCGCCGCGGTAAAATCCTCCGTGAGGGAATTTCAACAGCCATCATCGGACGTCCAAACGTTGGGAAATCCAGCCTCCTCAACAACCTCTTGCGTGAGGATAAGGCTATCGTTACAGACATTGCTGGTACTACTCGAGATGTCATCGAAGAATACGTCAACATCAATGGTGTTCCTCTCAAATTGATTGATACAGCTGGTATCCGTGAAACGGATGACATCGTGGAACAAATCGGAGTTGAGCGTTCGAAAAAAGCCCTCAAGGAAGCTGACTTGGTTCTACTGGTGCTAAATGCCAGTGAACCACTAACCGCCCAAGACCGCCAACTCCTAGAAATCAGTCAGGAGACTAATCGCATTATTCTTCTTAACAAAACTGACCTGCCTGAAGCGATTGAAACTTCAGAACTACCTGAAGACGTCATCCGTATTTCCGTCCTTAAAAACCAAAACATCGATAAGATTGAAGAGCGCATTAACAACCTCTTCTTTGAAAATGCTGGTCTTGTAGAGCAAGATGCTACCTACTTGTCAAATGCCCGTCACATTTCCCTGATTGAAAAAGCAGTTGAAAGCCTACAAGCTGTTAATGAAGGTCTTGAACTAGGTATGCCAGTTGATTTACTTCAAGTGGATTTAACTCGTACTTGGGAAATCCTCGGTGAAATCACTGGAGATGCTGCTCCTGATGAACTCATAACCCAGCTCTTTAGCCAATTCTGTTTAGGAAAATAAGAAAAATCCATGATCTTTCATTCGATCATGGATTTTATTGTCTTTATTAGTAATCTGGTCTTAAGACCCCTGTTACAGTTGCCTTAGTTGCTTCGTAGTCGCCATCTACGACAACCTTGATAATACGTTTGGCATCTTCTTCTGGTGCTGGAACAAGAGGTAGACGAGTTGGGCCAGCTTCAAATCCCATATAGTTAAGAACGGCCTTAACTGGAGCAGGACTTGGATAAGAGAAGAGGGCATTAACCTTAGGAATGAATTTACGCTGAATTGCTGCGGCTTTCTTCATATCGCTTTCTGCAATGGCCGTAAACATCTCGTGCATCTCATCCCCATTTGTATGAGAGGCAACAGAAATAACCCCATCCGCACCAAGGTTCATGGCATGGAAAGCATCTCCATCTTCACCAGTATAGACCAAGAACTCTTCTGGCTTGTGCTCAATCAAGTAAGCCATATTTGCCAAACTCGTACATTCTTTGACACCAATAATATTTGGATGATCTGCCAAGCGAAGCATGGTTTCTGGAGTCAATTCGACAACCACACGACCTGGAATGTTATAGATAATAATTGGTAGGTCAGAAGCATCTGCAATGGCCTTAAAGTGCTGATACATTCCTTCTTGAGAAGGTTTGTTGTAGTAAGGCACAATAGCAAGCCCAGCAGCAAAACCACCAAAGTCTGCGACTTCTTTGACAAACTCGATAGAGTCACGCGTATCATTGGTACCTACACCCGCAATCAAAGGAACACGTCCATTAACAACTTTTTGTACAGCAGTAAAAATCTCCAACTCTTCATCGTGAGTCAAGGTAGGACTTTCAGCTGTCGTACCGGCAAGAAGAATTCCATCCGTATGATGGTCCAATAAATGCTCAATCAAGGCTGGAATAGCATCAAAGTTGATGGAACCATCCTCGTGGAAGGGGGTAATAAAGGCTGTGATGATTTTACACTCTTTTAAATCTTGATAAGACATGAGAAACACCTCTCTATTTCAAAGAAGGAGTTCATCTGAACTCCTAAATTATATGACTATTTTAATTCAAATTTCAATTCAGCTGTTGGACGAACCAATCCACGTTCGTGAAGAGTTTCTGCAATCTGAACTGAGTTCCAAGCAGCACCTTTGAGAAGGTTATCTGAAACAACCCACATGTGAATTCCTTTTTCAGCATCCAAGTCTTTACGGATACGACCAACAAAGGTATCACGTGAACCAACTGCATTGATGGCTTGCGGATAGATTTGATGAGCTACATCATCTTCAAGAACAGCGCCTGGGAAGGCTGCGATAGCTGCTTTCACTTCTTCGATTGGAGCCACTTCTTTTGTTTCGATGTAAACAGATTCAGAGTGAGCTGACAAGACTGGAATGCGCACACATGTTGCAGATACTGCGATGCTATCATCTTCCATGATTTTCTTAGTTTCCTTAGTCATCTTCATCTCTTCGTATGTGTAATCATTATCAGTGAAAAGATCGATTTGTGGAAGAGCATTGAAGGCGATAGGATAATGTTTCTTGTCACCACCTGAAGGCAAAATTTCCGCATGCAAATCACGTGGGTTTACACCATCATTCAAGACTTCACGAAGTTCACGTTGTGTTTCAAGAATCGCTCCCATACCAGCACCTGAAACTGCTTGGTAAGTTGAAACAATGATACGATCCAAGCCCCATTTTTGGCGAACTGGCTCAAGCGCTACCATCATTTGGATTGTTGAACAGTTAGGGCAAGCAATGATACCGTTGTGGGCATCAAGTGCGTGAGCATTGACCTCTGGAACAACCAAAGGAACATCTGGATTTTGACGGAAGTAAGATGTATTATCAACTACTACCGCTCCAGCTTTAACTGCGTACGGTGCATACTTAGCTGATGTAGAACCACCTGCTGAAAAGAGAGCAATATCAACTCCTTCAAAAGCTGTTTCAGTCGTTTCTTCAATCGTAATATCTTGGTCTTTAAATTTCAAAGTCTTGCCCGCTGAACGTGCAGAAGCAAGTAAACGAATTTTATCGATTGGAAGTGTTGATTCTTCCAACATTTTTATCATCTGAGCACCGACAGCACCTGTCGCGCCGACTACAGCAACTGTATATCCCATAAATAACCTCTTTCGGAATTTTCTAAAAATTTCTATAATAGATGTATTATACTACTTTTTCCATGAATTGCAAAGCTTTTTCATCATTTTTTGGAAAATAAAAATCCCCAGTCGCTAGACCAGGGACTAAGAGGCATCTTCATGTGATGAGCAGGTTCACACAACTCATCAAGGTCCGCTCCTGCGTTATGACCTCCTTATGCTCAATAGTAGTCCGAAGACTACCTATCGACTCATCGCATCTACTATATTACTAGAGATACTTGGTTTTGTCAATAAAAAATTTTTGCAGGATGACTTTTATTATACAAAAATCAAAATTTTTTCTCGCGAGCATAAGAAAAAACTCTTGCGTTCAAGAGTTTCCCTGTAAATATCATGCTAATTGCCGGGATTGAACCGGCGACCTCATCCTTACCATGGATGCGCTCTGCCAACTGAGCTAAATCAGCTTACCTAAAAAGTATACTACAGTTAGAAAAACTTGTCAAGTTTCCTTAGAAATTTTCTATAAGAAAAAGCCAGGTAAAGGCTACCTAGCTTGTCCTGTTCTATTTGCTTAAATCGATTCGACGACCAATTTTACCAATGATAATCGCACCAATAATCAATGAAGCAAATTCACCAATTCCTGTTGTGAACCAAGTAAGGAAAAATGGTAATTGCGCTACGATATTCAACTCGGCAGCAATTGTAAACATGGAAATTGAAAAGAGGATTGAAAAGAAAAAATGATCTTTTCTGATTAATCCATTGAAGAGGTAGTCTTTACTGTATTTTGCAAAAAGCCAAACACCTAAACTGAGGAATACCAAGGTTGATCCACCACCAACAAAGACATCTAGCAGTCCGAAGCTAAAGAAATTAGCAATCATACAACCAATTGTAACTCCGATGATGTACTTAGGATTGTAAAAAGCCATAAAGTTCATCATTTCTGAAATACGGAACTGATAAGCACCATAGCTAATGGCATTTAGAGGCGGTGTGACAGTCAAAACGACGTAGATAGCAGCGACGATTGCAATATCTGCAACATCACGAATAGTTAATTTTTTCATCATTTCTCCTTTGGCGGATTGTCCGCGTAAAATATGCTTGGTGAAAGAAGCTAAGCACCAAGGGTTGATTCATTCAACCTTACTAGTATAGCACAATAGCCTGCTTTATGCTATACTAAAAGCATGAAAAAACGCATTCAAAGTCTCTTCATGAATGAGCTCTTAGCCTATCTCTTTTTTGGCCTTGCAACAACTCTAGTTTCGATTCTCTCACGACTAATCATTTATCAACTAAGTCATCAGGAACTTCTTGCTACTGGACTAGCAAATATTATCGGTATCCTCTTTGCCTTTATCACAAATGATACAATCGTGTTTAAGCAAACAAGGAAGAATCGACTTATCCGTTTATTGAAATTTTCTCTTGCCCGCCTTTCTACTTTTCTGTTAGATTTGCTCTTTACTTTTCTGTTTGTGACTCAATTCCCTCATATCATAGGGCAATTTGTAAATGAAAATCTTGATAAGATAAATGCAATTGAAACAATTATTGCACAATTTTTGATAATTATTCTTAATTACATTTTTAGTAAGGTATTTATTTTTAAAAAATAAAAAAATTTAAGCATATAGCTTGCAAGCATTTCTTGATTAATATATAATAAAGAGTAAAAATTTTGTAAAGGAATTATGAAAATGTTAAAAGATCTTAAAGCATTTTTGCTTCGTGGTAATGTCGTAGACCTTGCTGTCGGTGTGATCATTGCCTCTGCTTTTGGTGCAATCGTAACTTCATTTGTTAATGATATCATCACTCCACTCCTATTGAACCCAGCCTTGGAAGCTGCAAAAGTACAAAACATCGCTGAACTTGCATGGAATGGTGTTACATATGGTAAATTCTTGAGTGCTATTATCAACTTCCTTGTTGTAGGTACTGTTCTCTTCTTCGTTATTAAAGCTATGGAAAAAGCTCAAAGCCTTACTAAAAAAGAAGAAGCTGCTGAGGAAGCTTCAGCCGCTCCAACTGAATTGGAAGTACTTCAAGAAATCAAAGCGCTTCTTGAGAAAAAATAATCGTTTAAAAGGATCTAGCACAAAGCTAAATCCTTTTTCTTTACTCTTTCGGTAACTTACCTGCTTTCTCTAGCATTTTCTTGATCAAATATGGCATCTTAACATTTTCACGACCTTTTTTCTCAATCAATTTTTTAACAAATTCTGGCATTTGTAAGTCTTGTGATTCATCTAAAATATTTTTCGTCTCATCTGAAGGGACTAACTCATCAAAGGTTTCTTCTTCTGGGAAGAATTCTCTAAATTCTTGATGTTCATTAGCTCTGACTGTATTAACCAAGGCATCAATCAAACGAGAATCCGTATTGGGCATTGGTGGACGATGGTAGGTCACACCCAATTCTTGACACAAGTCATAACATTCCACATCATTATCAAACAAGACTTCAATATGCTCGCTAATGAAGCTGATAGGAACAAAAATATAATGGTCTGGATGTTCTGTCTGTTCTCTGAGATACTCCAAAACATCTGGTTTAATCCATGGAATACCGATATCGCTCTCACTCTGCCAGGTGTTAGTATATTGTTCTGAACTCAATCCTAGTTTTTCAGCGACTAGCTTGCTATTTTCAAAAATTTGGTCAATATAAGGGTCACCAAAATCCAAGGCAAAAATGGGCACACTGTGGGCTGAAAAGATGACTTTAAAGCTATCCTTCCTTACTTCTTCTTTTAAAATTTTACCAATTTCATCTGCCCAATAGTTTAAGAGCGCTTCTTCCTGATACCAGTCCTTAATGATCAAAAATTGAATTTGCTTGCTTTCTAAAAATTTCTCATAGCCCATGACAGAGTAAAAAGAATAATGAGGCTCCAAAATCAAGCAAATACACTGTTCAATGCCGTCTGCTTCCATCTGACCAATCACATCTGGAATAAAGGGACTGGAAAACTTATTGGCAAAATAGACACTATATTCATTTCCTAGCCTAGCTTCTACTAAGGCAACCTCTTCACGGGTAATTCTTTGCAGAGGCGTACCTCCAATAAGTACATAATTATCATAGAGTGTTTGAATCTCGTGGTCTTGAGGTCTCACTCCACGACGAATATTTGTGAAAAAATCAGCCACACCTTCAAAGGTAATCTCTTCTGGCGAACCGAAAGTCATCATTAAAATTGCTTTTTTCATAATCGCTTCCTTGTGATATTTTTATCAAATTTATTTTATCATTTATCCATTAATAAGTAAACGCCAACATAGCGAATTTCCCTAACTTCTGTCTTTTGTTTTTCTCTTCTTTCTATGATACAATGGAAAAAATGAATTCAAAAGGAGTTTTTTATGACTTACCCCAATCTCTTGGACCGCTTCTTGACCTACGTTAAGGTCAACACGCGCTCTGATGAACACTCAACTACTACTCCAAGTACACAGAGTCAGGTTGATTTCGCAACCAATGTTCTTATCCCTGAAATGAAGCGTGTTGGACTGCAAAACGTCTACTACCTTCCTAATGGTTTTGCGATTGGTACCTTGCCATCCAATGATCCATCTTTAACACGTAAAATTGGCTTCATCTCCCACATGGATACTGCTGATTTTAATGCTGAAGGAGTCAATCCACAGGTAATTGAAAACTACGATGGTGGTGTGATTGAACTAGGGAATTCTGGTTTTAAATTAGATCCAGCTGACTTTAAGAGTCTGGAGAAATATCCAGGACAAACGCTCATCACAACCGATGGAACAACCTTGCTAGGTGCCGATGATAAGTCTGGTATTGCTGAAATTATGACAGCTATTGAATATCTGACTACCCATCCTGAAATCAATCACTGTGAGATTCGTGTTGGTTTTGGTCCAGATGAGGAAATCGGTGTTGGTGCTAATAAATTTGATGCAGAAGATTTTGATGTGGATTTTGCCTACACTGTTGATGGTGGTCCACTAGGAGAACTTCAGTACGAGACCTTTTCAGCAGCGGGTGCTGAATTGCATTTCCAAGGACGCAATGTCCACCCTGGTACTGCCAAAGGTCAGATGGTCAACGCCCTTCAGCTAGCAATTGATTTTCATAATCAACTTCCAGAGAATGACCGACCTGAATTAACTGATGGCTACCAAGGTTTCTATCATCTTATGGATGTGACAGGTAGTGTCGAAGAGGCGCGTGCAAGCTACATCATTCGTGATTTTGAAAAAGATGCCTTTGAAGCGCGTAAAGCAGCCATGCAATCTATCGCTGATAAGATGAATCAAGAACTCGGTAGCGACCGCGTCACTTTAAACTTGACAGATCAGTACTACAATATGAAAGAAGTTATTGAAAAAGATATGACTCCAATTACCATTGCTAAAGCCGTTATGGAAGATTTGGGGATCACTCCTATAATCGAACCAATCCGTGGAGGGACAGACGGCTCTAAGATTTCCTTTATGGGAATCCCAACCCCTAATATCTTTGCGGGAGGAGAAAATATGCACGGACGTTTTGAATACGTTAGCCTTCAGACTATGGAACGTGCAGTTGATACCATCATTGGTATCGTAGCTTATAAAGACTAAAAATAGGCTGGGCAAAAACTCAATTTTAAGAGAAAATGAAGTAAATCTTCACACAATAAAACGCATAGTATCAAGGTTTCAGCTCCTGATACTGTGCGTTTTTTGATTATAAATACGAATTATTTAGTAGCACTTCTCTTTATTGATGAACTGCTTGGGCAGCTGTGATGAGGGTCAACTTGTAAACATCATCTGCATTACATCCACGAGAAAGGTCGTTAACTGGTTTGTTCAAACCTTGCAAAACAGGTCCTACAGCTGCAAAACCACCAAGACGTTCGGCCATCTTGTAGCCAATATTTCCTGCTTCGATACCTGGGAAGATGAAGACATTTGCTTGACCAGCTACCGTACTTCCAGGAGCTTTCAGAGCTGCAGTTTCTGGAACAAAGGCCGCATCAAATTGCAACTCACCATCAATTTCAAGGTCAGGGCGCAAGTCGTGAGCAATTTTAGTAGCTTCTACCACCTTGTCAACGCTTTCACCAAACCCTGAACCTTTAGTAGAATAGCTTAGCATAGCAATTTTAGGCTCGATGCCAAACATCTTAGCTGTGATAGCTGAGTTGATGGCAATTTCAGCCAAGGCTTCTGCATCAGGATTGATATTGATAGCACAGTCTCCAAACAGGTAACGTTCCGTACCACGAACCATGAGGAAGGCTCCTGAAGTACGAGTTACATTTGGACGAGTTTTGATGATTTGAAGGGCTGGACGAACTGTTGAAGCTGTTGAGTGAATAGCTCCAGATACCATTCCATCAACCAAGCCCAAGTAAACCAACATAACACCAAAGTAATTGACATCTTCAACCAAAACCTTACGTGCATCTTCTTCAGACATTTTGCCCTTGCGACGCTCTACCAAGGCAGCAACCATTTCTTCAAATTGAGGATAATGTTGAGGGTCAATGACTTCATAACCATCCATGATCCCTTCAATTTCAAGATAAATTTTAATTTTTTCAGGATTTCCAAGCAAAACAGGAATCACTTCTGTTTCTTTTACCAAGCGTTTAGTCGCTTGAAGAATACGAGGCTCTTCCCCTTCAGGGAGAACGATACGAGCATTTTTACCAACCAAGTTGGCTTTGAGACTTTCAAAAACTTCCATGAGTTTTCTCCTTTAAAATAATAATTATACTCTGAATCAGTTTTTATAGAGTATTAGTTGATAACTGGGTAATAAGGTTACTGAAATCATCCGGCAAGGGACTTTCTAACTGCCAGTCTTGCTCTAAAAATGGATGATAAAAGGATAGGTAATGGCAATGCAGGGCCTGACGTTGAATGCCATCGTCCAGACTACCTCCGTACAAGTCATCGCCCAACAAAGGAAAACCAATATGAGAAAAATGGACTCGGATTTGGTGGGTTCGACCAGTATGCAGACGAATATCTACCAAATGAATATTCCCATAGGAAGCGACAATCTTGTAAGAAGTATGGGCATACTTTCCACCTTTAGCCACTCTTCTGGTGATAATGGAGTCTTCATCACGCGCAATCGGAGCAATAATTTCTCCCTCCGGCTCCAAATATCCATCTCCTTTAACCAAAGCAAAGTAGCGCTTTTCAATAGACTTTTTCTGCAACTGCTTGTCTAATCGTGCATGGGCATAGCCGTGCTTGGCAAAGAGCATCAAGCCAGAAGTATCTCTATCAAGTCTAGTCACAATGTGAACCTGCTGATTTTCATAATTTTGCTTGACGTAGTAACCCTTGATAAAATTGGCAATGGTATTGGAGTGGTTAACACTAGGAATAGAAGCAACTCCATAGGATTTATTCAAGACTAGAAAATGGTCATCCTCATAGAGAATATCCAGTGGGCGCTCGATTGCTTCCAGAGTTTCAAAGCCTTCCTCGGCGGGAATATCGATGATAACTCGGTCTCCAATATCCAATAGATAAGTTGCATTTTGAGGTTGGTCATTGACCAGAATAGCTCCGCCTCGAAACTTAATCTTGGCCAGAAGTCCCTTAGAAACCTCGTGCTTTTTTAAGAAGGTCTTAACCTTGACATGTTCATCTGCGATAAATTCAAACCTCATTCGTCCACCTCGCCAATAAAAGCATCCTTAACGCGGTTCCAAAAACTGGTATGGCTCGGTGAGGCGACAAAGTGAATCTTATGATGGTCGATTTGATACTCAATTCGCTCAATATTGCGGAAGGAATAAACGCTATTGTCAACCGAAATAGTATGATAATCGTTTCTCGTTGGAATGAGTTCAATCTTATCCTTCTTAGGAACAATAATAGATGAACCCAGCGTACGATAAACACGATTGTTAAGGCTGGCAATTTCTGTCAACTGCAGAGCCTCAATGGTAGGGTGTAAAACAGCTCCACCGAGCGACTTGTTATAGGCTGTACTACCAGTCGGGGTTGACACTGTCACCCCGTCTCCTCGAAAACGTTCAAAGGGAACACCATTGATTACAATATCTGCTACCATTGTTCGATCCGACCTTCGGATACTAGCTTCATTTAGTGCTCTAAAAATCTTAACTTCACCATTTCCAAGAAAGACCTTCACATTCAGAACAGGGTAAGAAACCTTAGCTCCGGTATCTAGCTGCAAATTAGTCACTAGCTTGTCCAACTCAAAATCACGGTAGTCCGTATAGAAGCCCAAATGTCCAGTATGAACACCGATAAAGCGGACCTTATCAAGTTGATTTTCGTACTTATGAAAAGCCGACAAGAGCATGCCATCCCCACCAATGGAGATGACAATATCCGGATTGGTATCATTGAGTATAAACTGATTTCTCTTCAAACGATCTCGCAATTCATACAAAACCCTTTGACTCTGCGGTTTTCTATTAGCTATCAGATCAATTCGTTTACCTGTATTCTTCATCTGTATCGTCACTGTTTCCTACACCGTCATTTAATTTTCTACTCAAAGGATCAAAAAGAGCCTGGGCTTCTTGGATATCATCACGAATTTTACCCATTTCTTCATCCAACTGATGGGCAATTTTGGCAGTAATTTCCAGTCTCTTCTTTATCTCCTCTGGGAAATCCCCTTGGTACTTGTAGTTGAGAGAATGTTCTATCGTTGCCCAGAAATTCATGGCCAAGGTACGAATTTGAATTTCCGCCAAAATGGTCTTGGCACCATTGACAGTATCAACCGTATATTCTACTACCACGTGATAGGAACGGTAGCCTGATGCTTTTCGATGAGTAATGTAATCTCGCTCCTGTATGATTCGCATATCCTGACGCTTGTGCAAAATTTCCACTACTTCCTTGACGTCATCTACAAACTGGACCATCACACGCAAACCAGCAATATCCTGCAAATCGTGTTCCAAGGTTGCATAAGTAATACCACGCCGAGCCATTTTTTCCTTGATACTTTCAATCGGCTTGACTCTACCAGTCACAAACTCAATAGGAGAATGCTTATTTTGCTTACGATATTGCTTCCGAATACCACGTAGTTTAATCTTTAACTCACCAACAGCTTGAATGTAAGGATCTAGAAATTCTTCCCATTCTAAGGTCATATATTCTCCCTTGTTCTCATGTTATCCTTCAAAAATATCTTTGATTTTTTCTCCAGATTCATATACAATAAATACAATGCTTATTATACCATAAATCCGCTTTCAACGATAAAGAAAAGGTAAGAAAAATGAAACATTTAGAAATTGAATTGAAAACACTCTTGAAAAAAGATGAATATGATCGTCTAAAAGACCAGTTCACAGGTGTCACTCCTGTTCTTCAAAAAAATTACTACATCGACACACCTGATTTTGAACTGCGAGAAAAGAAAGTTGCTATGCGCATTCGAACCTTTGAAGACTGGGCAGAATTGACACTCAAAGTCCCACAAAGTATTGGAAACATGGAATACAATCAAAAATTACAACTAAAAGATGCTGAAAACTATCTGAGCAAGAAAGAACTTCCTCAAGGGCTAGTATTAGATGAATTGGCGAAACATGGTATTAAAACAAGTGAATGGCAGATCCTTGGTTGTCTAACGACACTTCGCTATGAAATGCAAACAGCTATTGGTCTCATGGCACTGGATGAGAGTCAGTACTTTGATATGACAGATTACGAATTAGAGCTTGAAGTGGAAAATCACGAGCAAGGGAAACAAGATTTCCAGCAATTTTTAGAGGAAAATCAGATTTCTTATCAAAAAGCTCCTTCAAAATTGGTACGATTTGTCAAAAGCATGAAAAATAGCTGAAATAATCTCCATTTTTTGGTAAAATAGAAAAGATAAAAATACACAAATCCCAGTTCATATAGGTAAGGCAAATATCACTAGGATTTAAAAAGTTTACAGAGGACGGTCTATAATGTCAGATAGAAAAAACATGAAACTTTTCGCACTCAACTCTAACCAAGAGATTGCACAGAAAATTGCTCAAGCTGTTGGTGTACCGCTTGGAAAACTATCATCACGTCAATTTTCAGACGGAGAAATCCAAGTGAATATCGAAGAAAGTGTCCGTGGTTATGATGTTTACATCATCCAGTCTACAAGTTTCCCTGTTAACAACCACCTAATGGAATTGTTGATCATGGTTGACGCTTGTGTTCGCGCAAGTGCCCACAGTATCAACGTTGTCCTTCCATATTTTGGCTATGCACGTCAAGACCGCATTGCTTCACCACGTGAGCCACTTACAGCTAAACTGGTTGCTAATATGCTGGTTAAGGCTGGAGTTGATCGTGTCCTTACCCTTGATTTGCATGCTGTTCAGGTGCAAGGATTCTTTGATATTCCTGTTGACAACCTCTATACAGTTCCTCTATTTGCAAAACATTACTGCGATAAGGGGCTCCTTGGGTCAGATGTTGTCGTTGTTAGCCCTAAAAATTCAGGTGTAAAACGTGCTCGTAGCCTGGCTGAATATCTTGATGCTCCTATCGCCATTATCGATTACCCTCAAGACGATGCAACTCGTAACGAAGGTTATATTATTGGTGATGTTGAAGGTAAGAAAGCCATCTTGATTGATGATATTCTTAATACCGGACGTACCTTCTCTGAAGCTGCTAAAATCGTTGAACGTGAAGGAGCTACAGAAATTTATGCTGTTTCTAGTCATGGTCTCTTCGTCGAAGGAGCTGCTGAACTTCTTGACAATACTAAGATTAAAGAAATTCTTGTGACTGATTCAGTAGCAACAAAAGAAAAAACTCCTAAAAACGTATGCTACATCACTGCTAGTGAGTTAATTGGTGATGCTATCGTCCGTATCCACGAAAGAAAACCAGTCAGCCCACTCTTTGCCTACAACAAAAAGAAATAAGGTGATTCTTTGATTTATTTGGACAATGCTGCAACGACTCCTATGTCAGCAGTTGCTATTTCAGCTATGACCAAGGTTATGCAAGAAACCCATGGCAATCCATCTAGTATTCATGGTCATGGTCGTCAAGCTGGCAAACTCTTGAGAGAAGCCCGTCAGGAACTAGCCCAGTTACTGGGGACAAAACCTCAACATATCTTTTTCACTTCTGGTGGGACTGAAGGAAACAATACTGCCATCATTGGCTACTGCCTTCGTCACCAAGAACAAGGAAAACATATCATCACAACTGCCATTGAGCACCATGCCGTCCTTGAAACCATTGATTACTTGGTTCAAAACTTTGGGTTTGAAGTAACCATTATCCAACCAGAAAATCAAGAAATCACAGCCCAACAAATTCAAAAGGCCTTACGTGACGATACGATTTTGGTTTCTACCATGTTTGCCAATAATGAGACGGGAAACCTACTGCCCATTGCTGAAATTGGCCAAATACTCAAGCAACACCCAGCCGCCTATCATGTCGATGCAGTTCAGGCTATTGGTAAAATCCCTATACACCCAGAAAAATTGGGCATTGATTTTCTCACTGCTTCTGCCCATAAATTCCATGGTCCTAAGGGAATCGGCTTTCTCTACGTATCTAGCATGGACTTTGATTCCTATCTCCATGGGGGAGACCAAGAACAGAAAAAACGTGCAGGCACTGAAAATCTGGCTGCCATCGTGGGTATGGTTGCAGCCCTAAAAGAAGACCTCGAAAAACAAGAAGAACATTTTCAACATGTACAAAATCTAGAGACTGCCTTTCTTGCAGAGCTAGAAGGAATTCAGTATTACCTGAATAGAGGACAACATCATCTCCCTTATGTTCTCAATATTGGATTTCCTGGTCAGAAAAATGACCTCTTACTCCTTCGTCTAGATTTAGCTGGAATTTCAATCTCTACTGGCTCAGCCTGTACGGCAGGCATTGTCCAATCCAGCCATGTTCTCGAAGCCATGTACGGGGCAAATTCAGAACGCTTGAAGGAATCCGTTCGTATCAGTTTGTCGCCACAAAATACTGTTGAAGAACTACAAACCCTCGCAAAAACCTTAAAAGAAATTATCGGAGGTTAGCCATATGGCATTTGAAAAAACCATTCAGTTAAAAAATTGTCGTTACGACTACACTCTTAGCCCTTCTGTTAAAAAATTTACCCTCAAGGACAACACTTTTTTTGAAACAAAGGTTGGTAACTACGAACTAACCCGCCTTTTGGAAAAAGTGCCAAACAGCGGTGAGGGCTTCCAACTCAAAATCATTATTAACAAGGAACTTACAGGGGCTAAAATCAATATCACTGACAAGTTTGGCCTTCGTCTAGTTGATATTTTCAAATCAGAAGACCACCACATTCATCAGGAAAAATTCTACTTCCTCATGGATAGCTTAGTAGAACGTGGTGTCTTTACAAAATCTGAAAGATAGGTCCCATATGTTTGAACTGACCTATAAAGACAGCTATCATGTAGAGCGGACTCTCAAGTATGAAGATTATGAGGCACTCATGCTGGCTTTGTCAGGATGTGTGACCCTGCCAGATACACTTTATGTAACTTCTCTGACTTTTAATGGCCAGAAAGTTTATCAGGGTCTGGTCGGAGACCTCTACCGTTTTCTATCACATGCAGATTTTTTACATCAAAACTAAGATTTTTCTTAGTTTTTTCTTGTTTTTGTTGATTTTTTCACAATGTTTCTATAAAATAGAAGAATAGAAAGGTTGTGATTTTGTGAAAGATAAACAGTCTGCTATTCCAAAAGCTACAGCAAAAAGACTCTCTCTCTACTATCGAATTTTTAAGAGATTTCATGCAGAAAAGATTGAACGTGCCAACTCTAAACAAATTGCAGAGGCTATCGGTATTGATTCAGCGACCGTACGTCGTGATTTTTCCTATTTTGGTGAACTAGGTCGTCGTGGTTTTGGCTATGATGTCAAAAAACTGATGACATTTTTTGCCGATTTACTCAATGATAACTCTATCACCAATGTCATGCTGGTTGGTATTGGAAATATGGGCCATGCCCTTCTCCACTACCGCTTCCACGAACGTAACAAGATGAAGATTATCATGGCCTTTGACCTTGATGACCATCCTGAAGTTGGTAGCCAAACTCCTGATGGGATTCCCATTTACGGAATTTCTCAAATCAAGGATAAAATCAAGGATGCCGATGTCAAGACTGCTATCCTGACCGTTCCCAGCGTTAAATCACAAGAGGTCGCTAATCTCTTGGTGGATGCTGGCGTGAAAGGAATTCTCAGTTTTTCACCAGTCCATCTGCATTTACCAAAAGACGTGGTCGTTCAGTATGTCGATTTGACAAGTGAACTCCAAACCCTCCTCTATTTCATGCGAAAAGAGGATTAGAAAGCGAAAATCATTTTATGAAAAAACCAGTTATAGGGATTACAGGAAACGAAAAAACTCATCCAGATGATGACATCATGATGAGCTACGCAGCAAAAGGCTTTGTTGAAGGCGTTAAAGACGCTGGAGGGATTCCCATCATCCTACCGATTGGTAATCAAGAAATGGCCTGCCACTATATCAGTATGATTGACAAGCTCATCTTGACAGGTGGGCAAAATGTTGATCCAAAATTCTATGGTGAACCAAAAGCGATCGATAGCGATGACTTCCACCTTCAAAGGGATATCTTTGAACTGGCCCTCATCAAGGAAGCTATTAAACAGAAAAAGCCAATTTTTTCTGTCTGCCGTGGAACTCAACTCTTTAACGTTGCCATGGGTGGAACTTTGTACCAAGATATCGAAGACCATTGGCAGGATTGTTCTGCTGAGTACACAACTCAACGCTTGGTGACAGAACCTGATACTGTTCTTCGAGAAATCTATGGAGAAATCTCCCATATCAACTCCTTCCACCATCAGAGCATTAAGGATTTAGCACCAAATTTAAAGATTGCGGCTCATGATCCTAAAGATGGTATCATTGAGGCTGTCATGAGTACGGATGATGTTGCCTTTCTCGGTGTCCAGTGGCACCCAGAATTTCTATTTGAAAATCGTCCCAAAGATAAAAACCTCTTTGACTATGTCGTTAATGAACTTTAGATTAAATCTGTTTTTTCACGGTAACTAAAGTAACTAGAATGTGAGACAATCAAATGGTCCAAGAGGACAATTCCCATCAGATCGCAGGCTTCTTTAACAAGTTTAGTGACATGATCATCATTTCGACTGGGCGCTACCGCTCCTGAAGGATGATTGTGAACCAAGATGAGAGAAGTCGCCATATGCTTGATAGCATAGTGAAGGATCTCTCGCGGTTCAGCGATACTACGAGTTGCAGAACCGATAAAAATGGTCTGTTGATGGATGATTTGATTTTGAGTATTGAGATAGAGCGCCACCAGGTGCTCTTGTTTTTTATCCCCCAATTCCTGTTGCATCTTCTTGGCCAACTTTTGACTGCTGAGAATACTTTCCATCTCAATAGTCTCATGCTTGTGAATACGATGGCCCAGTTCAATCATAGCTTGTAATTCTATGGCCTTAACACGGCCGATACCAGACAGACTCTGCAATTCCTGCAGGGTCATTTTTTTCAAATCCGTTAGGCTTGAAAGATTGCTCAAGACTTTCTGGGCAATTTCAAAAACGCTAGCTTGACGTGTTCCTGTCCTGAGTAAAATAGCTAGCAACTCTTGATTACTGAGCGCTTCAACTCCTTCCTTGGCCAGTCTTTCTCTTGGTAATAGTGAATCTTCTTGGAATGAAATACTATACATAAAAATCCTCCTCACTTTATTATTCGTGAGAAGGATGGAAAATTAGATTTTTTTCTCAATTGGAGCCACACTGGCTAAAAGTTTTTTCAAACCTACTTCTGGGAAATTGATTTTTAATTCCTGAGTAGCACCGCTACCTGAGACTTCCAGAACAGTTCCCTCTCCCCACTTCTTGTGGAGGGCAATATCACCAATAGACCAATTTGTCTCGCTAGAAGCTGATTTTGCTCCAGCTGTAAATTGACCAAATGGGAGACTGCTTGATTGAATAGTTCTTGGGGCAGCACTGCGTTTACGGTCTTGAAGAGCTTGAGCCAAACTCATACCTTGACCAAAGGCAAGGCCGCCACTGCTATAAGATGCTTTAAAGCTTGAATTTGCTGGACGAGCCAATCCTTTATACTCAAGCAAGTCTGAACTGATTTCGTTAATAAAACGAGTCGGACGATTGTAGTTGGTACGACCAAAAAGCAGGCGTGAGTTGGCATTGGTCAGATAGAGAATTTTCTCTGCACGCGTAATTCCTACATAGGCCAGACGGCGTTCTTCTTCCAATTCATCTTGATCTTCAGCTGCACGGCTAAGCGGAAAGACATTTTCTTCCATCCCAATCAAAAAGACAACTGGAAACTCGAGACCTTTGGCAGCATGCAGGGTCATCAAGGTCACTTCTGATGTCTCCTGACTACCTGAATCTGTGTCGGCAATCAAGGCCAAGTCATTTAAGAAACGACTCAGTTTGTCCAGACCAATTTCTTCTTCTGCCACATCAGAGGTGTCATCAAAGTTTTTCGTCACAGAAAGGAACTCTTCGATATTTTCAACCCGAGCCTTGCTTTCTAGAGTTGCTTGGGCATTAAGAATATCAACGTAACCTGTTTTTTCTAGAATAGCCTCAACCAACTCTGTAATAGTTAATTGGTCCAGTTGCTCCCGCAAATCCAGAATCATACTGGCAAAATCCCATATAGACTGGGCTGCTTTACCCTTGATACCAGACAACATGATATTGGCTGAAGCATCCAACATAGACATATTTTGCAAATTTGCAAAATCACGGATTTTCTCAACTGTACCTGGCCCAATTCCACGTTTAGGCTCGTTGATAATACGCTCAAAACTGATATTGTCACTCAAATTGGCAATGAGGTTGAGGTAAGCGATAATATCTCGGATTTCCTTACGGCTGTAGAACTTGGTTCCGCCAACCATGGTATAAGGGATATTGGACTTGAGCAGGGCTTCCTCAATAGTACGGGACTGCGCATTAGTCCGATAGAGAACTGCAAAATCCTTGTGAAGGAAGTTTTGACTGCGACCAAGTTCATCGATGGTTCTGGCTACAAATACAGCCTCATCTAGTTCATCATTGGCACGATAGTAAACGATTTGTTCTCCATCCGCATTCTGGGTCCAGAGATTCTTAGGACGGCGGTTTTTATTGTTTTTAATGACCTCGTTGGCCGCTTGGAGAATGGTTTTAGTTGAGCGGTAATTCTCCTCCAACAAAACAACCTTGGCTTGGGGGTAATCCTTTTCAAAGTCCAAAATATTCTGCATATCAGCACCACGCCAGCCGTAGATAGACTGGTCCGCATCCCCAACCACACAGATATTTTTAAAGCGAGACGCTAAGAGTTTGACCAGTTGGTACTGGGCGTGGTTGGTATCTTGGTACTCATCAACATGGATGTACTGAAATTTCTGCTGGTAGTAGGTCAAGACATCAGGATTTTGATCAAAGAGACGCAAGGTCAGCATAATCAAATCATCAAAGTCAACCGACTCCGACTGACGAAGCTCTTTTTGGTAAGCAGTGTAACACTGGGCCACTATTTGCGTATACATATCGCCAGCCTGAGCAGCATAGGCAACATCATCAATCAAATCATTCTTAGCATTGGAAATGGTTCCCAAAATAGTTCGTTCATTCCATTTTTTAGGATCCAAGTTCAACTGCTTGAGAATGCGTTTCATGAGAGTTCGTTGTTCACCAGGATCGACAATTGTAAAATTACGATTGTAGCCAATATGATCCGCATCACGACGCAAAATACGCACACACATGGAGTGGAAGGTCGCAATCAGACAGTCCTGAGTGGCTGGATTGAGGCTATAAGCACGCTCTTTCATCTCACGCGCAGCCTTATTTGTAAAGGTAATAGCCAAGATATTCCACGGATTGACCAGCTTTTCATCAATCAGATAAGCAATGCGGTGGGTCAAAACTCTGGTCTTTCCAGAACCAGCCCCCGCCATGATCAACAAGGGCCCTTCTGTCGTTTGCACCGCCTCAGCCTGACGGTCATTCATTCCATTTAATAATGCGTTCATCTTCTCTTCCTTACTCTTGAAGTCAATATTTCTATTATATCAGAATTCAGGGAAAATATCTTTACCTAGACTGGTTACGTGTAGAAGGCAACTCCTTATATCTAGATAAAAAAATGAGCTTGGATAGTATTTCCAAACTCATTTTTTACTCAATGAAAATCGAAGTGCAAACTAGGAAGCTAGCCGCAGGCTGTACTTGAGTACGGCAAGGTGAAGCTGACGTGGTTTGAATTTGATTTTCGAAGAGTATAAAGTCAATTGCAATATACTAGAACAAACCTAACACTGTTCCATCGCTTTCAACATCCATGTTGAGGGCTGCTGGTCGTTTTGGAAGTCCTGGCATGGTCATGACATCACCAGTTAAGGCAACGATAAAGCCTGCACCTAATTTTGGTACCAATTCACGAATGGTAATTTCAAAGTTTTCAGGTGCTCCAAGTGCATTTGGATTATCTGAGAAACTGTATTGAGTTTTAGCCATACAGATTGGCAATTTGTCCCAACCGTTTTGAACGATTTGGGTGATTTGTGTTTGAGCTTTCTTCTCAAAGTTCACTTTGCTACCACGGTAGATTTCAGTAACAATCTTTTCAATCTTTTCTTGGACAGAAAGGTCATTATCATACAAACGTTTATAGTTAGATAGGTTTTCAGCGATAGTCTTGACAACCGTTTCAGCAAGAGCTACTCCACCTTCTGCACCATCAGCCCAGACACTTGCTAGTTCAACTGGCACATTAATAGAAGCACAGAGTTCTTTCAAGGCTGCAATTTCAGCTTCTGTATCAGATACAAATTCGTTAATAGCCACAACTGCTGGAATACCGAACTTACGGATATTTTCAACATGGCGTTTCAAGTTGGCAAAACCGACACGAACAGCTTCTACGTTTTCTTCAGTCAAAGCGTCTTTAGCCACACCACCATTCATCTTAAGGGCACGAAGGGTTGCAACAATAACTACTGCATCTGGAGATGTTGGCAAGTTTGGTGTCTTAATATCAAGGAATTTCTCAGCACCAAGGTCTGCACCAAAACCAGCTTCTGTAACTGTATAATCTGCCAAGTGAAGGGCTGTTGTAGTTGCCAAGACTGAATTACATCCGTGAGCGATATTGGCAAATGGACCGCCATGTACAAAGGCAGGTGTACCGTAAATTGTCTGAACCAGGTTCGGCTTAATAGCATCCTTCAAAATCAAAGCCAAGGCACCTTCAACCTGCAAATCACCTACAGAAACAGGTGTACGGTCATAGCGATAACCGATAACAATATTAGCCAAACGGCGTTTCAAGTCCTCGATATCTGTTGCCAAGCAAAGAATCGCCATGATTTCGGAAGCAACGGTAATGTCAAAGCCATCCTCACGTGGGATACCATTTAAAGGACCACCAAGTCCAACTGTCACATGACGAAGGGCGCGATCATTCAAGTCCACAACGCGTTTCCAGAGGATACGACGTTGATCAATTCTCAACTCATTTCCTTGGTGCAAGTGGTTGTCAATCAAGGCAGAAAGAGCATTGTTGGCAGTTGTGATAGCATGCATGTCTCCAGTGAAGTGGAGATTAATATCTTCCATTGGCAGAACTTGTGCATAACCACCACCTGCCGCACCACCCTTAATTCCCATTACTGGACCAAGAGATGGTTCGCGAATAGCAATCATGGTTTTCTTGCCAATCTTATTCAAGGCATCCGCTAGACCAATGGTAATAGTTGATTTTCCTTCACCTGCAGGTGTTGGGTTGATGGCAGTAACCAGAATCAATTTCCCAACTGGATTGCTCTCAACTGCACGAATTTTATCAAAACTGAGCTTAGCCTTGTACTTTCCATACAACTCCAAATCATCGTAAGAAATACCAAGTTTCTCTACAACATCAACGATTGGCTTCAACTCAATACTCTGTGCGATTTCAATATCTGTTTTCATTCAAAACTCCTCTAACCTCTTATATGATAATTCATTATAACACAAAACAAGATTTTTAACATCCAAAAACTCTCTAAACGTTCGTAAATATCCCTGTTTTTAAGGTTTTTAGAGTCCTTTCTTAAATTTTATATGGCTTTATAGTTTGAAACTATAGTTAATCTTCGTTTTTACCAAAAATTTATCGCTTTCATTTTACTTACCGTTTATTTTTGTGTACAATAGTGCTATGAAAATTTTAGTTACATCGGGCGGTACCAGTGAATCTATCGATAGCGTCCGCTCTATCACTAACCATTCTACAGGTCGCTTGGGCAAAATCATCACTGAAACCTTGCTTGCTGCAGGGCATGAAGTTTGTTTAATGACGACAAAACGAGCTGTGAAGCCAGAAGCCCATCCCAACCTAAGTATTAGAGAAATTAAAGACACGAATGACCTTTTTCTTGAAATGAAAGAACGGGTTCAGGATTATCAGGTCTTAATCCACTCAATGGCTGTTTCTGACTACACTCCTGTTTATATGACAGGGCTTGAGGAAGTTCAGGCTAGCTCCAATCTAGAAGAATTTTTAAACAAGCAGAATCATCAAGCTAAGATTTCTTCAACTGATGAGGTTCAGGTCTTGTTCCTAAAAAAGACTCCCAAAATCATCTCTCTAGTCAAGGAATGGAATCCTGCTATTCATCTGATTGGTTTCAAACTGCTGGTTGATGTTTCTGAAGATTATCTCATCGAAATTGCCCGAAAAAGTCTTATCAAGAACCAAGCAGACTTAATCATAGCAAATGACCTAACTCAAATATCAGTAAATCAGCACAGAGCTATCTTTGTTGAGAAAGATCAGCTTCAAACAGTTCAGACTAAAGAAGAAATTGCAAAACTCCTCCTTGAAAAAATTCAAGCCTATCATTCTTAGAAAGGAAAGCTATGGCAAACATTCTCTTGGCTGTAACTGGGTCAATCGCCTCTTACAAGTCGGCAGATTTAGTCAGTTCTCTAAAAAAACAAGGTCATCAGATCACAGTCTTAATGACCCAGGCTGCTACAGAGTTTATCCAACCTTTGACACTACAGGTACTCTCACATAATTACGTCCACTTGGATGTCATGAAAGAACCCTATCCCGATCAGGTTAATCATATTGAACTTGGCAAAAAAGCAGATCTATTTATTGTAGCCCCTGCAACAGCTAACACTATTGCAAAACTAGCCCACGGCTTTGCGGACAACATGGTAACCTGTACGGCTCTAGCCTTGCCCAGTCATATTCCTAAACTAATAGCTCCTGCTATGAATACAAAAATGTATGACCATCCAGCAACTCAGGCTAATCTGAAAACATTAGAAACCTACGGCTATCAGCTGATTGCTCCTAAGGAATCTCTACTAGCTTGTGGAGACCACGGACGAGGAGCCTTAGCTGACCTCACAATTATTTTAGAAAGAATAAAGGAAACTCTCGATGAAAAAACGCTCTAATATTGCACCTATTGCTATCTTTTTTGCAACCATGCTCGTGATACACTTTCTGAGCTCACTTATCTTTAACCTTTTTCCATTTCCAATCAAACCGACCATTGTTCATATTCCTGTCATTATTGCCAGCATTATCTACGGTCCACGAGTTGGGGTTACACTTGGATTTTTGATGGGGCTTCTTAGCTTGACAGTTAATACGATTACTATTCTACCTACAAGCTATCTCTTCTCACCATTTGTACCAAACGGAAACATCTACTCAGCTATCATTGCCATCGTCCCACGTATTTTGATTGGTTTAACTCCGTATCTAGTCTATAAACTAATGAAAAACAAGACTGGTCTGATTTTAGCTGGTGCCCTTGGTTCACTTACCAATACAGTCTTTGTACTTGGTGGAATTTTCTACCTTTTTGGAAATGTCTTTGATGGTAATATCCAAAAACTCCTAGCAACTGTTATCTCAACAAATTCGATTGCCGAATTAGTCATTTCCGCAGTTCTAACCCTAGCTATTGTCCCAAGACTACAAACATTGAAGAAATAAAAACATCTCCACTTTCAAGCTTGAAGGTGGAGATTTTGCTCTATACAGTTTCTTTTTAGTGAAATCTTTACCAAAATTTAATTTAAAATGGCCTATAGACTTAAGTAAATCCTTGATTTATTGTCTTGTTTGTTGTACTATACTAGTGTATATACAGTCAAAAAGGAGATTCTTATGAATACACGAAAAAAGACACAATTTATGACAATGACTGCCCTCTTAACGGCTATTGCAATTTTGATTCCAATTGTTATGCCTTTTAAAATTGTCATTCCTCCTGCTTCTTACACTCTAGGGAGCCACATCGCTATTTTTATCGCCATGTTCTTGTCGCCCTTGATGGCAGTTTTTGTCATCCTAGCCTCTAGTTTTGGATTTTTGATGGCAGGCTATCCCATGGTTATCGTTTTTCGAGCTTTTTCCCATATCTTTTTTGGGACTTTGGGGGCTCTTTACCTACAAAAATTCCCCGATACCCTAGATAAACCAAAAGCTTCCTGGATTTTCAACTTTGTGTTAGCGCTTGTCCATGCCCTTGCTGAAGTATTAGCTTGTGTCATTTTTTATGCAACTTCCGGTACCAATGTAGAAAATATGTTTTATGTTCTCTTTGTGCTAGTTGGATTTGGCACAATTATCCATAGTATGGTAGACTATACATTAGCACTAGCTGTCTATAAAGTGCTTCGAAAACGCCGTTAAAAGGAAAAGCTATGACAAAAGATCGTAAACAAGCCCTGCTCCAACTCTTGAAAGAAACTCCTAAAGCCCTCAATGGCCAAAGTTTGGCGGAACATTTTCATGTCACACGTCAGGTCATTGTGCAGGACATTGCAATTTTAAGAGCCGATGGCGCTCCTATCCTATCCACCAATCGTGGCTACGTCTATAAGCAAGTTGATGTCAATCCATACGTCCACAAACTTTTCAAAGTTAAACATGAAGTTGAAGAAATCGGTCAAGAACTCCTTGCTATCGTTGATAATGGTGGACGTGTTCAAAATACCTTGATTGACCATCCCGTTTATGGAGAAATCGAAACCTTGCTTAAACTGTCTTGTCGCAGAGATGTGCAACATTTTCTAGAACAAGTCGAGCATTCTGACTTTAGACCTCTGTCTGAATTAACAGATGGCATCCATTACCACCTAGTCGAAGCCGAAACACAACAAGACCTCCACTATATCGAGGAGGCCTTGGATCAGCTAGGTTATTTAGTAAAAGACTAGAAGATTTTCTTCTCCCAATCATCTTCTGTACGGCGAGGGTAGAAAAATTCAGATTTGTCCGGAGCTTCCATCATTTCCATTAAAGGCAACATATCATAGGCCAGATCCAAGTTTGGAATCTGGTCTTTTTGCACCCAAGAAACTTCTCCCTCTTCTGAAGATTGAAGAGTTCCAGTAAACTCGGTCATTTTATAGATAATTGAACTATAAAAACCTCCAGATTAGAAACTATGATTTAATTCACTAACCTGGAGGTTTTAGATAATTATTCGACTCTTACAAATTTGCTAGCCATTTTAGCAAGTAAATATACTGATTAAATTTCTTCATTCTCTTTACGACGACGTCCTCCTACAAGACCTAAACTAAGTAAAGCACTTGTAATTGCAACTGGAATAGCTAATGTTGATTTTACTGTACCAGTATTAGGTAATGCTTTCGCTGCGGTCTTAAGCGCTTCTAGGTCTCCATTGTTGTGGACGCCTCGAATTGCTGCTTCACCT